>JAFGDX010000529.1 GCA_016931875.1 Prolixibacteraceae bacterium | reverse complement strand
GCACCGGGTGCTCCTGATTGAGCAGTAACATTCACCCCTGCCATAGTTCCCTGCAGCGCCTGTTCCACTTTTACGGGCTTAATATTTTCAATGGTTTCAGAACTGACCATTGAAACAGCACCTGTAACATCTTTTCTCTTAACCGTGCCATATCCAATAACAACTACTTCGTCAAGACCCGTTGTTTCGGTGAGCATCTCAACATTAATTTCGCTTCGTCCATTCACAGCAATTTCCTGTGATTCCATACCAATAAATGAAAACTGAAGAATCGCATCCCCTGCAACATTTAACTGATATTCACCGTCAAAATTTGTAACAGTGCCTTTGGTTGTACCCACCACCACTACAGAAACTCCCGGAAGTGGCTGCCTATCATCTGCCGATGTAACTATGCCCTTCAGCTGAATTTCCTGGGCAAATATTCCAGTTGAAATCAGAGCAAATAAAATGAAATAAATAATTTTCTTCATAGATCTTTTAGATTTGACTATTAATACATTCGTCTCTGTTTTAACACCCGAATCTCACACATTTAATAAAGAGTTCATAAAATGTTACCCCTGCATTTTTACTACCTGACATAAAATCTCATTACATCAAAAACACATCAACGAAAATATAAATCATTGACAAACATCTATTTATGGGTTTGTTTTTATTTATTTCCGAAAAACTTACGGAGTAGTTTTTTTTGAACCTGCGTGTCTGGGTCTAAATACCGGAAAGGAATGTTATGAGATTAACTTCACGGGGCAAATTCATTTTTTTCCGCAAACGATAGCGATGAATTTCAACTCCCCGAGACGAAATATTTAATAGTGTGGCAATTTCTTTTGTCGGAATATTCATCCGAATATAAGCGCATAACCGCAAATCGTTAGGTGAAAGCAGAGGGAATTGATCTTTTAGTCTCTTAAAAAAATCAGCATGAACCTCTTCAAAATAGGTTTCAAAAAGTTGATTTTGTTGTTTATTGTCCAATTCTCTTTTAATCCTTTTTTTTATGAGAACCAGCCGGGTAATCACCGAAGAGTCTTCGGTTGAATTTTGAATACGCTGCAGTTCTTCATTCAACTTCATCAGCAACTTATTTTTTTGGAGGATATTCATGGTTTGGTTGGCCAGTTCTTTATCGAGGTGCATTTTTTCCGCTCTTAATTTTTCATTTCTTAACCGGATGATTTCCTTTTCTGCAATCAGAGCTTCATGCTGGAATTCTTCTTCCTGACGCTGAAGTTCATTTTGATGCATTATTCTTTGTTTGGCTTTCGATAATTCAATTCTGTAAAGCAGAAATTTAACCAACAAAAATACAAGAAGCGCCATAAAAAAGAAATAAATATAATAGGCAGTGACGGACCTGTGCCTGGGTGGGGTAATCTTAAAATGAAATTCGGAAATTTCACTTTCTGCACCATAAATATTTTTTGCCTTTAGTTTAAAAACATAATCGCCTTCGTGCAGATTGGTGAAATCCTTGTAACTATCTACCGACCAGTTTGACCACTCGTCGGAGTAATTTTCCAGATAATAACTAAATTTCATTTGTCCAAAATTTTCAAAAAACAGTGCTGTGTAGTGAATCCGGAATTCATTTTTGTAAAAGGGAAAAACGTAGGATGAATCAGACACAAAACGATTCAGATATAACATTGAATCCAAATAAGGGATTTCCACTTTAGTGATCAAGGTTTTAAAGGGCTTTGAATACGATTTTAAATATTGGGATGAATAATGCGCAAAACCATCATAAATACCTATAAACAAGTTGTTTTCATCATAAGGATAAATAAACTCAAATTCGTTCACATATTCGCCGTTTAAAATTTCAAAAGGGGATGTAATGCGTGTATATGTCAGGTCTTCATTCAGTCGTAAAACCCCTGATTCTTTGCCTGAAATATACCATATATTGCCTTTATCATCCTGTTTCAGCGTTTTAATGCGATCTTCCACCATTAAAAGTTCATTTACCTCGTCTGCCAAAACAAAAGAATTTTCAGGAGCATCATACGAATAAATTTTATTTTCCGTAGAAACGTACAATTGATTATTTAAACGGAAAATGATGTTTCCTTTATCAGAGGGAAGTCCATCCTTCTGAGAAAAAAGTGTAAATCCCATTATACTGTCAGGCTCTTCATTTAAAACTACCCGGAACACCCCTTTCCCTCCGTGGCTGATCCAAATCGCCCCATGTTCATCCTGATACAGGTAACGGCTGGATTCCTGGAATCCTGTTAATTTTTTATAAAACTCCCATCCTTTTTGTCCTTTTCTGAGAAGCATCAGACCATTATAATGCCCTCCAAGCAAATAGCCGGGATGGTTTTTTAGCTGGATATATTTCCACACGCCCTCAACATCGCTGATTTTTTCGGCCGTTTTTCCGTTCACAATATATGTTCCTGTATTGTGACCGCATATTAACTGGCCGTCAAAAACAGCCAGAGACCAAACCTGCCCAACCGTATTTTCCACCAGTTGAAAAGGTTTGTTGTTATACTCATATCCATATGGTTTGACATACAGTCCCTGATTGGTTCCCAGATAAAGATTTTTGCTAAAAACCTGGCAACAATATCCTGTACCTATATCCTCGGCATCAGTAATATAACTTATTGGAGAATTCACTCCTATAAAATCTATTCCATTATCCAGCCCAAGCCATAAGTTCCGGTCTTTATCAGAAAAAATGCTTAGTACCGTGTTGTTTTGAAGTCCCTCATTCCTACTAATTGATTGCACAATATTTCCATTTTTATCGGCTATAACAATGCCGTTTACAATGGTTCCAAAAGCATAGTAATCATCCAGAATCCTGGTTGCACTGTATAATTTATTTCTCTGAATCCAGGCGCTTACCGGAGTTTCCCATTTTTCCAGTTTCCCGTTTGTCAGATAATAAATTCCCTCGCCTGATGTTCCGATAAGAATACCGTTATCATCCGCTTCCAGCATTATACTAACCTCTTTATTTTTCAATTGTCCCGACCAGTTAAGAAATTCAAGTTTTCCTTCTCTGAATTCAAAGAGGCCGATTCCGGGTTCGTGAAAAAACAATCTGTTTCTGACCTGAAATGAAAAATGGAATCTTTGATTTGGAGTTAGTATATCCAAATTATCATCTTTGAAAAGAAAGGCATAATCATAACACTGAAAAACAACCCCTTCCGGAATTTCAAAGATTCGCCACACATCATCAAAGTCAGCAAAATCTTTGGGCAGTAAATTTCTGAGACTTCGAAAACGAGGCATACCGGGCGGATTGTGCTCAATTATTCCAAAATCATTAATCAGACCGACAAAAACACGGTTTTTTGAATCAACCAGCACCGATCTGACTGGAGAATTGGAGGATATTTCAATAATATCCCATTGCAACCCGTCATATTGCAGCAGCCCGTCATTATTCGCAAAATAAATAAAGCCCTTATCATCCTGTGCAATGCCCCAGTTTTGTGTACCGCCGTTATACTCCGATTTGGAAAAATTATGTATCCCCGGTATTCCAATAGTCTGAACCTGACTAAAAGATAAAAACGGAATCAAAAAACAAATGATATTTACTATTACGTGCTTCAATTAATAATTAAAATATTCATAGTAAAATAAATATAAATATTGAATGAAAAAAAATTACTGGAAAACCTAATTCCTGAAAGAGTTAACGAAAATTATATTTCTTGCGTTTGACTTCGTTCTGAAAAAGAACTTAAAAATTCAAAAATCAATTAACTATCAAATTGTTCACAAGCAACATTGTTTGGTCTCAAAATAAAACTCATACAGTTGCAAACTACTGCTTGGCAGAACAATTTTCAGCGGAAACGAAAACGGATAGTTTTTAGTATCAAACTTGAACCTAACTGGCAAAAATAGATGATAATTCCGGGTATTCAACCCAACTTTTATCAGCAAATGATGGCATTCCCCTGTTTGCCAATTTTCTAATTTTCGGCCACTTCAGTTGCCGGTTTGTTGTTTTTCTCTTTCCGTTTTTCAACCCAGTGATAAACAATGGGTAAAACCATAAGCGTTAGCAAGGTGGAAGTAATCAGTCCGCCAATTACCACGGTTGCCAGCGGGCGTTGCACTTCCGAACCCGGGCCGGTGTTAAACGCCATCGGGATAAAACCCAGACTGGCTACAAGCGCGGTCATTAAAACCGGGCGTAACCGATCGGCAGCTCCTTCAACAATCAGGTTTTTAAGATTCCCTTTTTTCTCTTTTCGAAGTTCATTAATGTGATCGATTAAAACGATACCATTTAACACCGCCACCCCAAACAAGGCCACAAATCCGATACTTGCTGAAACCGACAGGTACATTCCGCGAATCCACAGGAGAAAAATTCCACCTGACAGGGCAAACGGAAGATTCAGCAAAATAAGGATGGCGTATTTCATTTTTCCAAAATTGAGGTACAACAAACCAATGATAATAAAAATGGAAAGCGGCACCACCAGTAAAAGATGTCGCATGGCTCGCCGCTGGTTTTCAAATGTTCCGCCGTATTCAATAAAATAACCGGCCGGAACATCGGCTTTTTGCATAATTTCATTTTGAAGGCCGGCCACATAACTTCCCAGATCGATATCTTTTATGTTGATTCCGACAATTAATCTTCGCCAGCCGTTTTCACGCTGAATTTCGCGCGGGCCTTCCTGTAAAACAATTTTTGCCACCCGTTTTAACGGCACATAATCTCCATTGGGAAGATGCACCGGGACATCGGGAATTTTATGCAACTGGTCGCGAATATTTTCAGGGTAACGCACGGTAATGCCAAACCGCCGCTGCCCCTCATAAAGCTGGCTCACCTCCTGCCCGCCAATTCCGGCTTCAATTACTTTTTGCACATCGTCAACATTTAACCCAAAAGAAGCCACAGCCTCGCGATCAATTTCAACGGTTAAATAAGGTTGCCCAACGGTTTGTTCCACATAAAAATTATCAGTTCCTTCAAGCTGCGGGAGCAAGGCTAAAATATTCTCCCCAATCTGACTGAGCACATCCAAATCTTCGCCATAAATTTTTACGGCCAAATCCGATTTTACTCCGCTGGTTAACTCATCCACACGCATCGCAATCGGCTGTGTAAAATTGTATGCCAGACCCGGTTCAGTTTGTAAATAGGGTTCAATTTGTGCAATAATATCTTCTTTTGTCATTCCTTTTCGCCACTCATCGGTTGGTTTCAGTACCACCCAAACATCCGTCTGATGAACGCCCATCCAGTCGTTGGCCAAATCAGAACGGCCGGTTTTTGGAACAACCGTTTGAATTTCAGGAATATTCTGAATCAGTTTCCCGGCCAGCCAGTTGGCATTTTCTATCGATTCATCCAGAGTTACTGAGGGCATGCGTACCTGTTCAATTAAAATTGATCCTTCATCCAGTTCGGGGATAAACTCGGTACCCAGTTTCGACATCAGAAATACCGAAGCCGCAAAAATAACGCCGGCTACCGAAACAACAAACCATTTCCGGTTCATATATTTTTCGAGGGAGCGTGCATACCTGGGTTTTAAAAAATCAATCAGATAGTTTTTCCTGGGTTTAACACCTTTGCGGAACACAATGGCTGAAATGGCCGGAACAAAAACAAGCGCCAGCAGGAGTGAACCAAAAACTGCGGCAGCAACGGTAATGGCCATTGGCCGGAACAAAATTCCCTCCATTCCGCTAAATGTCATAATCGGCACATAAACCATCAAAATAATCAGAACTCCGAAAAAAATTGGCCTGACCACCTGTTGTGCCGACTTGCGGATAATTTCATCCTTATTCTTCCCTTTTTCTTTTTGAAGACCGTGAATGATGTTTTCCACCATTACCACCGAGCCGTCCACAACCATTCCAAAGTCGATGGCTCCCAAACTCATGAGGTTGGCCGCCAGCCCAAACTCCCGCATCCCGATAAATGCAAACAACATTGAAAGCGGGATTACCATAGCAACAATCAAGGCGCCTGAAATTTCACCCAGCAAGAGCAACAGCACAGCAATAACCAGAAATCCGCCTTCAATTAAATTGGTTGAAATGGTTCCGGTGGTTCGGTCTATTAAATCCGACTGATCGTAAAATTTTTCAATGGTAACCCCCTCCGGCAAATTAGGGTTGATATTATCGATTTTTTCTTCGATGGCCGCAATCACTTTTCTCCCGTTTCCCCCGCGAAGCATCATAACAATTCCGGTAACAACTTCACCGTTGCCATCCTGGGTAACTCCGCCCTGCCGGATTTGTGTGCCCATTTCAACACTGGCTACATCCTTCATAAACACCGGCTTGTTGTTAATATTGGTGATGATTATATTTTCAACATCCTCTATTCTGTTGATTTGACCCACTCCGCGAATGATAAACTGTTCGCCGTTGTGTTCCAGAAAATTTCCTCCTGAAACGCTGTTGTTGCTGGAAATGGCATCCAGTACTTCAGATATCCCAATGCCAAACATCCGTAAACGACCCGGTTGAACAATAACATTGTATTGTTTTACAAATCCTCCAAATGAATTTATTTCGGTTACTCCTTTTACCACTTTTAACTGCGGGGCAATCAGCCAGTCCTGAATCTCGCGCAATTCCGTAAGAGAATAATTTTCACCACGAACCACATATTGGTAAATTTCGCCCAGCGCTGTTGTAATGGG
>JAFGDX010000083.1 GCA_016931875.1 Prolixibacteraceae bacterium | reverse complement strand
TGGGGCGGATTGCTCGTGCTTGGGAAAGCACATATTTCGGGCGATTCGGAATCTCTGCAAATTGAAGGCATCCCGCCAAGCGACCAGAACGGGTTGTACGGAGGTACTGATGACAGTGATGATTCGGGCGTTATTAAGTACGTTTCCATTCGTCATGGTGGCGCCAACATTGGCGAAGGTAATGAAATCAACGGTTTGACACTGGGTGGTGTGGGTTCTGAAACCACTATTGAAAATATTGAAATCGTTTCGAACCAGGATGACGGTGTTGAATGGTTTGGCGGAACAGTTAACGTGAAAAATGTGGTGGTTTGGAATACCGGTGATGACGCAGTGGATACCGACCAGGCTTTTGCCGGCTCGCTCGATAATTTTGTAATTGTTAACCCGGGTGATGAATGTTTTGAACTGGACGGCCCGGAAGGCGCTTATGCCGGAGCAGGACACACCCTTAAAAACGGAACCGTACTGGTTGGAAACGCCAGCGGATTAATCGATTTTGATGACAATACGGATGTGAATATGATGAATATTTATTTTACCGGTTTGTCGGATGAAGGTGGCCAGGATGTGGAAGGTTATGAAGGATATGCTGCCAATACCAACGGGTTTGCATCTACCGGTTTTGAAGTAACCCTGCCCGCCGGACTTGCTTTAACCACTGTTTTTGCCGGTGGTGCCGATGCAATTACCAGTGTTGTAGCCGAAGGAGCTGCCACCGTGGGAGCCGATCTTACACCGTTTGCCGGTTGGTCGTGGGCCGCAGTAGCCACCCAGTTTTAATAATGCAAATTTTAGTTTTTGAATAATTTTAAAATAGATAGAACTCACGGGTATGTAGTGTATCCGTGAGTTTTTAGTGTATTACAATTTAGAAAGTTCAGGAAAAATTATCGGGTAAATCGAATGAACTTTCATTTTTAATCATAATCATGCGAGTAACAAAGTTATTTTTTGCAATTCTGTTATTGCTTGTTGCCCAACTTGTATTTGGGCAGAAAGGCACAATCCGGGGGTCTGTTTTTGATGGAAAAACAGGAGAGTTTCTTCCCGGGGTTACCATATTTGCTGAAGGAACCACAACCGGTACCATTACCGATCTTGATGGGAAATTTAGTTTTAGTATTGAACCGGGTACTTACCAAATCAGGGTTTCGTTTATTTCCTATGAAACATTGCATATCAGCGATGTGGTTGTAAAAACCGGTGAGGTAACCGTTCTTGAGAATTTGAAGCTGGAGGAGGCAACCATTCAACTGGAGGAAGCAGTTGTAACCGCCAGTTACATCAGAAATACCGAAACCGCCATGCTCACCATGAAAAAGAAATCGGGGAATGTACTGGATGGCATTTCATCGGCTGGGCTTAAAAAAACCGGCGATTCCAATGCCGCTGCTTCCATGAAACGGGTTACAGGGGTTTCCGTGGAGGGCGGTAAATATGTATTTGTTCGCGGATTGGGCGACCGGTATACCAAAACCGTTTTAAACGGACTCGATGTTCCGGGTCTTGATCCGGACAGAAATACCATTCAGATGGACATTTTCCCCACCGGAATTATCGATAACCTGGTGGTAAACAAATCGTTCAGCGCCGACCTTCCGGCTGATTTCACCGGAGGGGTAATCAACATTGGTATCAAAGATTTTCCTGAAACCAAAAAAGGCTCGGTGTCAATGGATGCCGGTTATAATCCGGAAGCTCACTTTAACAGCGACTTTCTTTCCTATAAAGGGGGAAAAACCGATTGGCTTGGTTTTGACGACGGAACAAGAGATATTCCGGCCACCACCAATATTCCGCAGTTTTCCGAAGTTGTTGGAAACCCTGATGGCGAAAACGGCCTGCGTTACAGGGAAATACTGCAATCATTTAACCCGGTAATGGCAGCTGCCAAACAAACCAGTTTGATGGATTTTGGTTTGGGAGCCTCCTTTGGGAATCAGTTCCAGGCCGGTAAATACACATTGGGGTATATTTTATCGGCTTCCTATAAAAACAATACCGATTTTTATCAGAACGCCGAATACGGCCGCTATGGTTTATCCAGCGATGTCACCGTGAAAGAAATGGAACAGCGCGAATTTCAGGTGGGCGACTACGGGGTAAACAGTGTTTTAATAAGCGGCCTGGCAGGTTTTGCGATAAAAACACAGAAAACTAAATACCGGATAAACCTGCTGCATCTCCAAAACGGTGAAACACAGGCAGGTATTTTTGATTATGCCAAATCGAACCAGGGGACTGAATTCTCCGGCTTTCAGCATAACCTGGAATACAGCCAGCGAACACTAACCAATTTGCTGGTTGGCGGGAAACATACCGCCAACCAATCGGGATGGGATGTGGAATGGAAACTTTCACCAACCCTTTCCCGCATCAAAGATCCTGACATCCGGTTTACCCGCTATGAAGACCGCGGCGAATCGCTTTCCATTGGCACCGAAGTAGGTTTCCCGGAAAGAATCTGGCGCGATCTGGAAGAAATGAATCTTGCCGGAGTACTTCATATTACCAAGGATTTCAGGTTGAATGACGAAGAAGGCAAGTTAAAATTTGGCGGAGCATATACCTACAAAGAACGCGATTTTAGCATCAGGAACTATGCTTTGAACATACGGAATATTCCTTTAACAGGCGACCCGAATGAGTTATTTTGGGATGAAAATCTGTGGCCTTACAATGGCAATGTGGGCAGCGGAACTACCTACGAGGCACCCTTTATTCCGGTAAACCCAAACACATACAATTCGAATGTAACCAATGCAGCCGGGTATGTTTCCGTTGAATTAATCCCGGTAAAAAATATAAAAGCAATTGCCGGGCTAAGGGTTGAAAAATTTGTACAGTACTACACGGGGCAGGACCAACTGGGAACCAATGTTCTGGACAACGACAAAGTGTTGGATGACCTCGGTTTTTTCCCAACAATAAACCTGATTTACAGTTTAACCGAAAACCAAAATCTGCGGTTTTCGTTTGCAAAAACCATTGCCCGCCCGTCGTTTAAAGAATTATCATATGCCGAAATATTTGATCCCATCAGCGGGCGAACCTTTATTGGTGGTTTATTCCGCGATGCCAACGACATAACCGGGGTGGAATACTGGGATGGAAAATTAACCAGTACCGATATTTTAAACTTTGATTTTCGCTGGGAGCTTTTCCGTGAAAACGGGCAAACCGTTTCGGCCAGTTTGTTTTACAAAACCTTCAACCGCCCCATTGAAATGGTTCAGTACGCAACCCAAACCGGCTCGTATCAGCCACGAAATGTTGGTGACGGGCAGGTGGTTGGTGCCGAAATTGAAGTCCGGCAGAGTTTGCAGCCCCTGAGTGAAACATTGTCGAACCTTAGCGTGAATGTTAATTTTACCTACACCGAATCGCAAATCGAGTTGAGCAACACCGAACATCAGTCGAGAATTGAAAATGCGCGCCAGGGACAAACGGTTGGGAAATACCGCGATATGGCCGGGCAGGCACCCTATATAATAAACGCCGGGCTGGGTTTCGACGGCGGCGAAGAAGGGTTTCAGAAAGGGCTCGAAGCAGGATTGTACTACAATGTTCAGGGCCCAACTCTGCAATATGTTGGTATTGTAGACCGCCCCGATGTGTATTCCGTGCCGTTTAACAGCCTGAATTTTAATGCAACCAAAAGCTTTGGCGATGACGGACATTTTCAGCTGGGGGTAAAAATTGACAATATACTGAACGAAAAACGCGAATCGGTTTACAAATCCTACCAGGCTACCGACAGGTTTTATTCGAGGCTGAGCCCGGGAACCACCTATCAGCTGAAACTGGGATTTACTTTTTAATATACAATGTTTCAAAAATCAAAAACAATATCAATATTACCCGGTAACATAGTTACTCGCTTTATGATTGAAAGGGGCTGTTCCAAAAAAACAGTCTCTTTCCTTAAAATTAAGAGCACCGGGGAATTTTAACGGCATGTAAAAATTAACAAAAATGAAAAGAATATTATTTATAATTGGTTTGGTAACACTTCTGTTTTCAGGATTGAATGCACAGGAAATCCGTGAAGTTGATGGTCTTTTTTACAAAAACGGGAACCTGTATTCAGGGCCTTACACCACCTTCTTCGAAAACGGGCAGGTGAAAATGGAAATGAAAATCAAAAAAGGACAAAAAAACGGAAAAATCAGAATCTATTTTGAAGACGGGCGGTTAAACGAAATCAGATCCTACAAAAACAATAAAATGCACGGGAAATGGATTATGTACAACAACCACAACATCAAAATTTCGGTAGCCCGTTACAACAACGGGCAAAAACACGGCAAGTGGCTCATTTGGAACGATTATGGCAATTTATTGTATAAACTGCAATACACCAACGGACAAAAAACCGGTGTTTGGGAAGAGTACAACGAGAAAGGAGAAGTGGTGAACAAACGCAAATATTAGCCTCAAGGTTTAATAAAAATGTAACAATTGTGTAACGGGCCTGTAACTGCATGGGCTTATTTTTACATTGAATTATTTAACGCAAAAATTCATAAAATGAAACAGATTTTTTTAGCCTTGTTACTGATAATGGGAACAGTTGCAGTAACTGCAAAAGATAAAGAAGTAAAAACAAACGACACCGAAAACACTGCAACACTCGTATTGAGCGGTACAGTTTCCGACGAAAATTCGGGAGAAGCGCTGGTAGGTGTGGAAGTGAAAATAGAAGGAACCGATTTAAAAGCGTATACCGATTTTGACGGGAACTTTTCTTTTGAGAATGTAAAACCAGGCGAATGTAAACTGGTTGCAAATTATATCTCCTACCAGAAAAGTACAGAAACACTGCATGTTACACCGAAGGCAAAAGAGGTGAAAATATTGCTGCAAACATCAAAATAATTCAGAAAACACCGGTTGGTAAAATATAAAATTGAATCCGCTGCCATTTTGGAGCGGATTTAATTTTTATGTAAACCTGCTATTTTTTATTTTTACCCAAACTTTCGGACAATGAAAATAGCAGTTGTTTTTGACATGGACGGGGTAATTGTTGACAATGGCAGGTTTCATTACCTTGCGTGGGAAGAATTTTGCAAAAAGTACCGGATCCCTTTTTCAGACAACATATTCAGGAAAACCATTTTTGGGCGTACAAACGCCGAAGCGATTCCCTTTTTGTTCCAACGCAATTTAGAAAAAACCGAGCTTCAAAAGCTGGGCGCCGAAAAGGAAGAAATCTACCGGCGCATTTATGCCCCCGCCTTAAAACCTGTGAACGGATTGCCCGCATTTCTGGAAGAGTTAAAAAAACACAACATCCCAACAGCCGTGGCTACTTCAGCGTCGCCTGAAAATGTGATGTTTGTATTGGACGGACTGAGAATCAAACACTACTTCAATTGTATTGTCGATGATTCGATGGTTAAAAACGGAAAGCCTGATCCCGAAATTTATTTAAAAGCAGCTGAACTCCTGAAAACCCGGCCGGCGGATTGTGTGGTTTTTGAAGACAGTCTTTCCGGAACAAAAGCCGCCTTTGATGCGGGCACCAATGTAATTGCGCTCACTACTTCGTTAAAAGCAGAAGAACACAGGTATGCACAACACACCTTTCCTGATTTCTCCGAAATTTCAGTTAATTTTATCATTGAAAATTTTTTCAACTAATTGCTTATGAAATCTGTATTTCACTTGCTTTTCCTTTTTTCGGTTTTGATGTTTTCCTGTAAAAAGGAAGATTCCTCCATTCCGTTGCCCGAGCATCCGCGTCCCGGATTTGAACGGGCTGTTTGGCAAAACCTGAACGGGAATTGGAAATTTAAACCCGATTCGCTGGATGTGGGGTTGAGTGAAGCCTGGCAAAACGAAGCCGAATTTTTTGATCAGAACATTGTGGTTCCGTTTTCGTGGGCCAGCCCGATGAGCGGTGTGGAAATGCCCGGGGTAAACGTGGGCTGGTATTTCCGCACCTTTGAACCCGACAGGGAGAAAAACTGGGCCAACAAGGACATTCATCTCGTATTTTCTGCCAGCGATTTTTATACAACAGTTTGGGTGAATGGCCGGGAAGTGGGCTCTCATTCAGGGGGGTATGTTCCGTTTGATTTTAATATTTCTGAATTTGTAAAAGAAGGCGAAAATACCATTACAGTGCGGGTGGAAGATGAAGAACTCAACAACCGGCCTTCAGGAAAACAATACTACGGAAATGCAAAAGGAATCTGGAATACGGTATATCTGGAAGCCCGTCCTGAAAATTATATCGAAAACATAAAATTTACCCCCGACATTGATAACCGGCAGGTAACCGTTGAGGTATTCCTTCAGAAAAAAAATACTTCAGAACTTACTTTTCAGCTTAATGGAAAAAACAATACTATAAACTTTCAGGGTGAAATTCCCGCAAATCAATCGGTCGGAAAATTTATTGTTCCCATTGAAAACATGAAGCTCTGGGATTTGGAAAATCCGTTTTTGTATGAGGTTGCTGCCAGTATCACGGGGAGGAATTTTGCCGACGAGGTTGCTGCTTATTTTGGCATGCGGAAAATATCCGCCGTTGAGATTCCCGGGAAAGATTTTCAGTACGTGGCGCTGAATAACCAGCCCTTGTATATGAAACTCAGCCTCGACCAGAGTTATCACCCCGAAGGATTTTACACTTTTCCTTCCGATCAGTTTATGAAAGAGGAAATTCAGCGCGCCAAAGATTTGGGGCTGAACGGACTCCGTATTCACATAAAAGCCGAAATGCCGCGAAAACTCTACTGGGCCGATAAACTGGGCCTGCTGATTCAGGAGGATATTCCCAATTTTTGGGGCGAACCCGATAGCATTGCCAAAGCCAACTGGGAATACATTGCCAGAAAAGAAATTGAACGCGATTACAACCATCCCTCTGTGTTTTCGTGGGTGCTTTTTAACGAAACCTGGGGGCTTTTTAGCACTGATGAAAACGGGAATCGCTCGTACACGCCTGAAACACAGGAGTGGGTGAAAAACTGGTACCACAAAACCAAAGCGTACGATTCCACAAGGCTGGTGGAAGACAATTCACCCTGTAACTGGGACCATGTAATTACCGACATCAACACCTGGCACAGGTATTCTCCGGCACGTCACTGGGCAGGTTTCCTTGATATGGTGGTCGACAGTACGTTTCCGGGCTCAGGGTTTAATTATATCGGGCAAAATGTGCAAACCAACGTTCCCATGTTCAACTCTGAATGCGGTGCGGTTTGGGGATATGACGGCAGTACCGGCGATATCGATATTACCTGGGAATACCACATTATGATGAATGAGTTTAGGAAGCGACCCAAAATAGCCGGGTTTTTGTTTACCGAGTTTCATGATGTAATTAATGAATGGAACGGCTATTACCGGTTCGACCGAAAGAAAAAGATATTTGGCCTCGATGAACTTTACCCGGGAATGACTATGAAAGATTTTCATACGGATTTGTACGTGGTTGCAGGGAAAGACTTTTTTCAGACTTACAAAGGAGGCTCTACTATTGAAATACCTGTGGGAATTGGCGCGGTTACCCATGATATTCCAACAGGATTAAAAATAAAGTATTCGGTTTACGGCTGGGACGAGATTGGCGAAAAATACGAGATTGCCTCGGAAGAAATTAATGCTGTTGCCAACGCTTTTGATTTTGTTGAACTTGAGCCTGTAAAAGTGGCTTTGCCCGATAAATCGGGAGTAGTTATTTTCGCCACCACACTTACCGATTCACAAGGAAATGTAATCCAGCGAAATTTTGTTCCGTTTAAAGTGGAAACAAATACGTCTGAATATGTCACCGTTACTCAGTCTCCGTCGGCTTTTACCGAAGCAGCGTGGAGTGTAAAACATTTGAAGACGCAAAACGGAAAAAAAGTTTGGGGAATGGGTTCGGGCTATTTTGGTTATGAATTTGAATTACCGGAGAATTTGACCCCCGATGAGGTGGAAAGCATTGAATTCAGGGCTGAGCTGGCCTCGCGATACCCACAGTCGAAATATCTGGAAGAGGGTGAAGCGGAAAGAATTGGAATGACCATCGTTTCAGAAAAAGGAACCGACCCCGGATACGGAAAAAACAGTTACCCGCAAACCGATGAAAAACTGCACGGTTCGGTGCTGAAAATTATGGCCAATGATCAGTTGATTGAAACCGTTGAATTGCCTGATGATCCTGCTGATCACCGCGGAATCCTGTCGTGGATGAACCAGGAGCCGGGATGGGAGTGGGGCAGTGATGACTACAGCAAACCCTGGCTGCTCGACGAACCGGGTTCATATGGATTTCTTGTAAAAGCCGATTTTGATGAAACAGCAAAAAAATCGGCGCTTGAAAGCGGGAAAGTGACCATTCGGCTGTTTGTTGATGAATCGACCGAAAACCGGGGCGGACTTTCGGTTTACGGAAAAGAGTCAGGAATGTATCCGGTGGACTTAACCTTGCTGATTAAAAAACAATAATTGTGGCGGCTGCAAAAAGCTGAACCGGGAAATTATTTTTGTGTTGCTCCGTTTTTTGAAGGTGCCAGTTGGTTTCGTATTCTGAAATTTCCGGGTGTAATTCCTTCGGTTTCCTTAAATACCCTGATAAATGTATTTAGGGAACCAAAACCCACCGCCTCGGAAATATAATTCAGCGAGTAGTTTGTCAATCCGTTATTTTCCAGCATTCGTTTGGCTTCTTCAATGCGGTACCTGTTTACAAATTCACTAAATGAACAGGCAAATTCATTGTTGATGAGATTGGAAACATAGGTGCGGTTGGTTTTTAGTTTTGCAGAAACCTGAGTGATTTTTAAATCGGAATTCAGGTAAATTTTTTCGGTCGCGAAAAGATGCAAAATTTGCTCTTTTAGTTGGGTATGATTGTAATTTTTGAGATTTTTTTCAGGTTGTTGCCTTTCGTCTTTTTCGATATCTTCAACAGTGTGGTTTTGCATATAACCCAAAAGCCCGATAAGAAACAGCAGAACACTAAAAATCAGCGACGGAATAAGCAAAAGAATCAGCGATTGAAGGAAAATTTGCCTTCCCAGAATATTAAAAACAATACTCATAACGGAGGTAGCCACAAATGAATAGAGCAAGAGGTTGACCCAAACAATGGTCCTTGATTCCAGATTGGAATAAAAATTGGCTACGCGCTTGTTGTAGCGAATAACCAGTTTTCTTCCCCGCAATACAAAATAAATTACCTGTGTGGCAAATATAAGCCGGCTGATGTAATAAACGGTTTTCTGAATCTGAACCAGTGTGGAGGTGTTCATTTCCACCTCTTTATTCAGAAGAAAACCGTGCAGGTAATCCATTCTTTCTTCCGGCTGCATCAGAATATAAACCCCGCCACACAAAATGGACATAACTGCCGCTGGAGCAAGAAATTTCAGGTTGTTTAAATCATAACTTGTTTCAATAGTAAGGAGTTTTATGTACCAGTAGTATAAAGGATAAACTGACAATGAGGCAAGTGTATAAAAAGAATCGAAAAAGAGATATCCGTGCAGATTTTGTTTAAAGTACAAGGCATGAGAAAGATACACCAGAAAGGCAGCTATCATAAAAAAAGCAAGAAACTTTTTTGCCCTGTTGTTGGCGGTAGTGGTTAATAACAAAACAGCCGACCAGAAAAAGGTAACATACATGGGGGTGTAGATAATCAGGTCTTTTAACATTTCTGTTTTTCCCGTTAGAGTTTCGTTATACGTTTTTAAAAACAATTTTCACACAACAGGTTTCTATATGTGTAAATTCAAATTTTTACGATTTGGAAATTGGATTTACAATTTGGTAATTCCTTCCCCGAGAGAACCTGTATTTTTGTTTCCCGGAACGTAAAAATATAAAACGACTGACATTGCAGGAAATAATTCCTGAAAATAGAAGAAATTCCCTTAATAAATCTTAAACAACACAAAGGGGAAGGTATAACAAAAATCCTTCCCTTTTATTAAAAAATTAACTAAGACAAAAAAACAATATTTTTTGAAATTCTTCCCACAATAAATGGAATTTGATGCTTCCTGATATATTTCAAAGATGCTTTAAAACAGTAATTGTGTAATAATCTTTTTTTAAGTTTAAGGTTTTAAAAACCAATATGCTAACCTAAATGAAAGAAACTTGTGAAAGATGCGGGAAACCGGTGCAGCCAACCGATAAGTATTGCCCACATTGTGGCAATGCCGTTAACAATAAAACCGCCGCCAGTGTATGCCCGAAATGTAACCACAACAACCCCGAAGGGGCGCTGTTCTGCGAAAAATGCGGAGCTCCATTAACTGAACCCGGACCAGCTGAAAATAGAAAGTCAGGGCCGCAAACATTCAGTTCGGCAGGCAATTATTCAGGCAAGATGATAAAAGGCAAAACCTCAAAAGGCTGGAAGATTTTCAGAAATGTAATTATCGGAATTGTTTTGCTCGGAATTATCGCTCTTATTGTCTGGTTCCAGGTAGATCCCGAAGCCGGCAAAAAATTAACCGATGTTTTAACGGGCATTGGTTTTATGCTTGTTTTCTTCTTTTTCGGATGGTTGTTTATGCGGGGCAAAAAAAGGAGAAAATCAGATTGGGACGATGATCAGTATGCAGATGTTGACAATGACAACGATTACGATTCGGACGACGACGATTAATTCATAAAAATATAAATCAATAAGTTATGCCATTCTGTGCAAATTGTGGAAAAGAAATTCCTCCGGGAGCGCGGTTTTGCGGCAACTGCGGAACCGAACAAAATACAATTCAGGCAAGCTGCCCAAAATGCGGGAAAGTGCTCGAACAAAACGAGAAATTTTGCTCCGCATGCGGAACACCGGTAAAAAACGACCCGCCAAAACCTCCGCCACAACCCAAACCGGAAGAACCAAAATTAACCAAAGAAGG
>JAFGDX010000528.1 GCA_016931875.1 Prolixibacteraceae bacterium | reverse complement strand
GGAAATTAAAAAAGCTGAACTGGAAGAAGCCTGGCATTTTTTGTCGCTCGAAAAAATATTTATCGAGGAACGCATTTACAAAGACAAAAAGTTTGAGGATTCAGAAAATATGGATCAGGCTGTGGCTCACATCGATAAACGCCTGGAACCCTGGAAACCCAAACTAAAACGCGAAGTTACCTCCGACGATATTCTGAAACTGATGGAAATCAGGATGGCACGTATCCTGAAATTCAATAAAGACAAAGCCCAGGATCAACTGCATGCCATTGAAGACGAAATTACCGATGTAGTCAATAATATCGAAAATATTATTCCCTATACCATCCAATGGTTTAGCCACCTGAAAAACAAATACGGAAAAGGCCGCGAACGAAAAACCGAAATCCGCAGTTTCGAAAATATTGTTGCCTCAAAAGTGGTGGTAAAAAACGAAAAACTGTATGTAGACCGGAAAGAAGGTTTTGTGGGAACCGGTTTGAAAAAAGCCGAATATGTTTGCGACTGTTCGGATATTGACGACATTATAGTTTTCCGCCGCGACGGAACCTATTTTATTTCCAAAGTTTCCGACAAGGCTTTTATCGATAAAAACCCTCTACACATTGCCGTTTTCAAAAAGAACGACAAACGTACCATTTACAATGTGGTTTACAAAGACGGCAAATCGGGCTTTTTTTACATGAAACGATTCTATGTTACCGGTGTTACCCGCGACAAAGAGTACGACATCACCCAGGGAAGCAAAGGCTCGCGTATTGTTTACTTCTCGGCCAACCCCAACGGTGAAGCCGAAGTGCTAAAAGTAATTCTGAAACCCAAACCACGAATTAAAAAACTGCATTTTGAAGTGGATTTGGGAGAACTGGCGATAAAAGGCCGGCAATCGATGGGAAATATTCTCACCAAACACGATGTGCACAAAATCAACCTCAAGGAAAAAGGCGTTTCCACACTGGGGGGCCGGAAAATCTGGTTTGATGAAGACGTGCTCCGCCTGAATGCCGATAAACGTGGAAAATACCTGGGCGAATTTTCAGGGGAAGATAAAATCCTGGTGTTGTACAAAAACGGTGAATACCAGTTGTATAATTACGATCTCAGCAACCATTTCGACGATAACATTCTTTGTATTGAAAAATTTGATTCCGGGAAAATATTATCAGTGGTGTATTTTGATGCCGAACTTCAGTACTACTATGTCAAACGGTTTGAAATTGAAGAGGCAGAAGGAAAACCCTACCGGTTTATTGGCGACAACCCGGACAATAAACTGGTGAGCATCACCTGGGTGAGGTACCCGCGTTTGGAACTGGAATTTGGCGGAAAAAATGCAGAACGGGACAACGAAATCATAGAAGTAGCTGAGTTTATAGGCGTTAAATCGTGGAAAGCCAAAGGAAAACGGTTATCAAACTACCAGGTTGACAACATCAAGGAACTGGAACCAACCATAAAAGATGAAGATGATAAACCCGATCAGCCGGAAGATGAACAGGACACAGATAAAACCAGGGATTTTGACAATATACCGTTCGAAATTAAAAGGCCGCAAAAAGACGAGGATGATCCGAGCCAGATGTCGTTGTTTTAGATAAAGTGAACTGAACCGTGTCTTTTTTATTTTGCCAATCTCCAAATCACTTTGTATTTTTATCGTTTTTCAAAAACTATGAGAATTTACCTGATTGGATACATGGGATGCGGAAAATCGACGCTGGGGAGACGACTTTCAAAACACACGGGTCTTCAGTTTATCGACATGGATCACTACATTGAAGAACGAAACTGCAAAACCATTCCTCAAATTTTTGCCGAAGAAGGTGAAGCCGAATTCCGCAAAAAAGAACAAAAAGCGCTGCAGGAACTATCGGAATTTACCAACATAATTATTGCCACCGGCGGCGGAGCTCCCTGTTTTTTCGACAACATCGATCGGATGAACCAAACCGGGAAAACCATTTATCTGAATATCGATCCGGCAATTCTGGCCGACCGACTGTTAAAATCAAAAACCGAACGCCCGCTGATAAAAGGAAAATCGCGCAAAGAACTGGTTGCTTTTATTAATGAAACCCTGCAGAAAAGAAATCAGTTTTACACACAGGCACAGTACCAAATTACACGACCCGATATAGATTTGGATTATTTTATGAAAATGCTGAACGATTAATCCTGAATTTTTCTGTGCAAAGTTTCATTTCCTGATCATCATCATCGGTTACCTCTAAAAAATGAAGTAATTTTTGGGATTTCAAACAAAAGTTATTTTCTCATTAATTTATCTCAATAAAAAAATAGTATGAAACGTGAATTTGTATTGCTGCTGAGCTTGTTGCTTATGTTGGGAACCCGGGCCCAGAAAAACGAAGACCAGGGAAAACTCGAAGTGATTGAACGGGGAAAAGGATTTTATTACGAATCGATTTTAAAAGACGTAAATGCCGTTGAAGAAAAACTGGAAGAAAAAGAACCCTACAAACGTTTTGTGATGGATCAGTCGGCGCTTGATTTGCCCACCGACCAGCGTTTGTACACAACGGTTTGGTGCCAGCCCACCCTTTCGCAGGGAAACGGCGGAACCTGCTGGTGCTTTTCAACCTCCTCGTTATATGAATCCGAGATTTTCAGAAAAACCGGGAAAGAGGTAAAACTTTCAGAAATGTACACCGTTTACTGGGAATATGTTGAAAAAGCACGCCGCTTTATTGAAAAAAGAGGTGATTCCAATTTTAGCGAAGGCTCGGAAGGAAATGCCGTTGCCCGGATTATGAAAATGTACGGGGCGGTTCCGGAAAGCGCCTACACAGGCCTGCTCCACGGACGCAAATTCCACACCCATGCAAAAATGATGGAAGAAATGTCGGCGTTTCTCAATTCGATGAAAGCAACAAATACATGGAATATGGAATTCGGACTGGCCACCATAAAAGACATTATGAATCATTACATTGGCGAACCGCCTGCAGAATTTACCGTTGACGGAAAAAAATATACACCCGCAACGTATCTGAAAGATTACCTGCAGCTGAACCCCGACGATTTTGTGGAAATTCTTTCCTACAAACAGGAACCCTACTGGAAACAGGTGGAATACAAAGTTCCCGACAACTGGTGGCACAGCAATGATTACTACAATGTTCCGCTCGATATTTTTATGGAAGCATTAAAAGACGCCGTAAAAAACGGCTACTCGGTAAGCATTGGCGGCGACGTTTCGGAAACCGGTTTTAGCCGGGAAACCAACTGCGCCATGATTCCGGATTATGACATTCCTTCAGAATATATTAATGAAGATGCCCGCCAGTTCCGCTTTTCAAACGAAACCACTACCGACGACCACGGGATGCATCTCATTGGTATTCTTGAAAATTACAAAGGTTCAGGAAAAGACTGGTATCTGATAAAGGATTCAAGTTCTGGTTCAAGAAATGTGGGTGAAGACCATCCGAATTTTGGCTACTATTTTTTTCATGAAGATTATATAAAACTCAAAATGATGGGATTTACTGTTCATAAAGACGCTGTTAAAAATATTCTTGAAAAATTTAAATAAACACTCCCTGTTTTCAGAAAAAGGTTCTTTTAACAGGGAGCCTTTTTTCTTTTACTGATTATCACTACCTTACATCTGCTTATTTCAAAACGAAAAAAATGACAACGGTTGCCCGGCAATTTGCACAAACACTCAAAGAAATAGGGGTGCGCTATGTTTTTGGCGTTCCCAGCGGAAATATGATTGATTACATTGAAGCGCTCCGCGAAGAGGAAGATATTGATTTTGTTCTGACAGGGCACGAAACCACAGCTGCATTTATGGCGGGGGTTACAGGCCGGTTAAGCGGAGTGCCGGGCGTGTGTTTTGGCACTTTCGGGCCGGGAGCCACAAACTTGAGCACAGGCGTGGGAGGCGCATTTCTTGATCGGTTTCCGATGATCGCCTTCACGGATGAAATGCCTGAACATTTGCAAAACCGGACCATTCAGATGAACATCGACCATCAGCAACTTTTCCGTCCGGTTACAAAACTCAGCACCCGCTTTACTGCCGAAAACGTAAGGGAAATATTACTAAAAGCAGCCGGAATAGCTGTTTCTGAATATCCGGGGCCGGTGCATGTGGGAGTTTGCGCCGGAATAGGGCAAACCGAGGTTGGGAAAACCGATACAAAAGTAAGTTACCTTCAACTAAAAAAAGAGCTTTCAAAACAAGTAATGGATGATTCGGTTGAAGAAGCTCAACAGTTGTTTCACCGCGCCCAAAAACCGATTCTGGCCGTTGGGCTGAGTGCGGTAAGGGCTGAAATTCAGCCCTTAATTATCAGCGCTGCAGAAAAATTTCAGTTGCCGGTGGTAGTAACCCCCATGGCAAAAGGTATGTTTCCCGAAACTCACCCTTTGTATGCCGGGGTGTTGTTTCATGCTCTGTCTGATGTTGTTGCGTTAACTTACAAACAGACCGACCTGGTTATCGGGATTGGCTATGATCCGGTTGAATTTAACTATGAAGAATGGATGCCTGATGTACCGTTGATCCATTTCGATAAAAAAAATGCAGATGTAGATTCAGCCCATATAAAAACGGTTGTAAACATTTTGGGAGAATTAAAAAATTCGTTCGCCCATTTTTTACGTTTCAAAGAAAGCCAGAACACCTGGAATCTGAAAGAACTCAAAATCAGGAAAAATATTCTTCTCTCCCGGTTTTTGCCCCGCGAAGATTTTTTTGGCCCCGTAAATATTATTGCCGGATTACGGGAAGCCCTTCCTTCCGACGGCATTTTAACCGTTGATGTTGGTGCGCATTTACATTTGGCTGGTCAAATGTGGCAAACGCCTTCACCTGAAAAATTGCTGATAACCAACGGCTGGTCGTCGATGGGATTTGCGTTGCCCGCGGCGCTGGCTGCCAAACTTCACTCGCCTGAACTCCCGGTTGCCTGTTTAACCGGAGACGGAGGTTTTTTAATGACTGTGGGAGAACTGGCAACGGCAAAACGACTCAATTTAAATATTGTTTTTGTGGTGATTTACGACAACAGCTTGTCGCTTATCAGAATTAAACAGGAAAACAAACAATGTAAAAGCCATTACGGAACACCCCTGCATATTCATACCAAAGAGGCAACCAACCATTATTTTGGTGTCCCTGTTATTCGGGCAACCAATCAGAATGAGTACCGCAAAGCGCTGGAAAAAGCCTTTCAGCAAAATGGGCCGGTGGTTATTGAAGCAGTAACAGATGGGCAAGAGTATGAGCAATTTGTACTTCGCCCCAATAAATAAAAAAGGATTTCCAAAAATTCAGAAATCCCTTTTCTATTTTTTTGAAAAAATTTACTTCATTACAAACTTCACCATTCGGTCTTCAATCATTTGCTGCAATTCGCTTAAAAGCGCTTGCTCCTGCCGGTCGATGTGTCCGTCTTCGGTTGCAATGTGAATAATTTGATCGTATTCTTCGCGCGTAATTTTATGATCTTCAATTGCTTTTTCAATCATTTCCCGTAATCGCATCGAACTGTCACTAACTTTATTTTCCATATTTCTATATTTTTAGCTTTAATTGTAAAACCCAAATGAACCGATTATGTTCTATTGAAAAAGATAATTGATAAATAAATAAACAAGAGCCGCCAGCCCGGCGCCAACAACAGGGCCAAAAAATGGAATCCAGAAATATGCCCAGTCGTTATTGTCTTTTGCTTTCAGCGGTAACAAGGTGTGCACAATCCGGGGCCCAAAATCGCGGGCCGGATTAATGGCATACCCTGTGGTTCCGCCCAAACTCAGACCGATGGAAAAAACCACCAGTGCCACAGGAAGGGCTCCCAGCGACCCCATTCCAACCTTTGAACTTCCCATGCTAATATAATTGAGCTGAGGTAAAGTTATCAGCAAAACTGCCAATACAAGAACAAAAGTACCTGTCACCTCCGAGAGAAAATTATTGCCATAACTTCGGATGGCCGGGGCAGTGCAAAAACAGGCTTTTTTTGCCCCGGGTTTAGCAGTAATATTAAAATGATTCCTAAAAAAAAGATAAACCGTTGCAGCGCCAAACATGGCTCCTAAAATCTGGGCAACAATAAACGGAACTACTTTGGCCCATTCAAACAAACCACTAAATGCGAGCCCTAAAGTTACAGCAGGATTTAAATGCGCCCCGCTAATATCGGCGGTTGCCAAAACGGCCACAAAAACTGCCATTCCCCACCCCGCTGTTATTACAATCCAG
>JAFGDX010000082.1 GCA_016931875.1 Prolixibacteraceae bacterium | reverse complement strand
TGTCAATGAAAAATTTCTTTTGAAAAGTTTCAAGTACCGGTATCAGGGTTTTGGTTTCTGATGTGTTGCCTTCGAATATTTGGTATCCGATGGGATAGCCATGGCTGTTTACCAGCAATCCAATCATAATTTGGGGCTGCTGGTGCTTCCCATCCTTTTGACCCGGCAACTCCAGTGGTTTTGACAACCGTGTTTTGCCGGTTAATTTTTCTGGCAATCCGGGACTTACTGAACCACTGCGGTTCCTGTTTCTTTGAACAAACATGCACTAAAATTAGTTCCGCATGACCCAAAACACAAAAATTAAAATTATAAAGAACTGATAATCAGTTCTAACTTTTCACTCGTTCTGATCGCTGCACAAAACAGGATCAAGTACACGCGTGTGATAAAGTTTTATTCCGGGTTTTTTAAGATTCATTAGTGTGTAAAGAAGAAAACAAAAAGCAATTTAGCTGAATGTAAAAAGCAACCACGCCATTTCAATTGGTTTTGAGTTTTACTCTTAAAAGATAGTCATCGGCTGTTAAAAACAGCACGGAATAATCTTCATTAAACGCGCAGTTGGAAGTTTTTTCGCCTGTAACAATCGTTCCGAGATGTTCTCCCTGGGGGGTGAAAATCCAGACTCCTTTGGGGCCGGTTGCAAAAATCCATCCGTTTTTGTGGACTTTCAAACCGTCGGGATTTCCGTTTTCTGCCGTATTCTGGTCTGTAACATCAAAAAATACATTGCCGTCTTTTAACTCGCCGTTTTCATTTATATCGTACACCATCCAAATCGCATTTTCGGGGTCAGAGTTTGCCACGTATAGTTTTTTGTAGTCGTTTGAAAATGCAATTCCGTTGGGCCTCGAAAGTTCTTTGGTTAGCAACACTGTTTTGCCATTTGGGTCAGTTTTATAAACACCCTGAAAATCCAGTTCTTTTAAGGGATCTTCCATATTTTTTTCCAGCCCGTAGGGAGGATCGCTAAAATAAAGATCGCCGTTTTTATGAAAAACCGCATCGTTGGGGCTGTTTAATTTTTTCCCGTTGTATTGGTCAGCCAGTGTGGTAAAATCTGGTTTTGGATTTTGCAACCCTGAATTCATTTTGGCAACTCGCCGGTCGCCGTGCTGGCAAAGTATCAATTCTCCATCAGGGCTTAACAGCAACCCGTTTGAACCCGGCTCCCCTTCGCGGGTTTTCTCCCCGGTATAACCCGAAGGTTTCAGATAAAGTTTTACGCCTTCCATTTCTGTCCATTCATAAATGCTGTTCCGGGGAATATCGGAAAAAAGCAGTTTTTGCTGCGCAGCCAGCCACAACGGGCCTTCGGACCATTCAAAACCTTCAGCAAGAATTTCAACCTCAATTTTGCCGGGAACAACTTCCAGTAAATCCGGATTATATACTATCACCGCAACGTCTATTTTTTTCTTTTGAGCATGACCAAACAAGGTAACAGTGATTAAAACCAGAATGCAGAACAGCTTTTTCATCTCCTCTTTTTGGTCTAATTTACAAATTAAAACCGACAGACGAAATTGATTTTATTTTGTTGTTTTGCTTACCAAAGCCGCAGGTCAGCAAAAAAAATGAAATGACTGAGCGCTAAAAATAGTTCGGTAAGAGTATACAACTATTTTTCGGAAACAATTTATCAGGATGGAAAGACGTTTTACCATTCAACATAAAATAGAAATATAAACCAACTTTTAAACACAACGATATGAAACACTTTCTGCTTTTTTTGTTGCTGTTTTGTGTGATTATGGGTTACAGTCAGAATGATTTCCTAAAACCGTTTAAAGATTGCAAGATTGACGGAAGCATAACCATTTATGATTACCATGCACATAAATGGATTTCAAGTGATATAAATGACAGTCATTATCAAACCTTGCCAGCCTCCACTTTTAAAATTCTGAATTCGCTGATTTTTTTGGAGGAGGAAATTGTTGCAGGGGAAAATGAGGTTATGAAATGGCCGGGGAATCCTGATACCATAAAATATGGAAACCGCCCTGAAATCTATCATGATATGAACCTGAAGGAAGCATTTCAATTGTCGGCAGTTTGGGTGTATCTGAATTTATCGAAAAAGGTGGGAAAAGAGAAATACAAACAATATTTAGCCGACTGTAATTATGGCAATGGAAATATTTCAGTAAACGACGATGATTTCTGGAATTTTGGATATTTGGGAATTTCGCCCGCAAACCAGATAGAGTTTTTAATCGGTTTTTATGAAGAAACACTTCCGTTTTCAAAAGAATCGTTCAAAACGGTGAAAGAGTTGATGGTGGAAGAGGAAACCGACACCTACATTTTAAGGGCAAAAACCGGATGGACAAGAGACGGCGGAAAGGATACCGGGTGGTGGGTTGGCTATGTGGAAAAAAAGGATAATACCTATTTTTTTGCTACGCGGCTTGTAAAAGATGTGGAAAATCAAAATCCTGATTTTAGTAAATGCAGAAAGGAAATAACCAGAACTATTCTTACCCAAATGAATATTTTGGAATAAAAAAGCCGCTCCATCAACAGATGAAACGGCTTTTATTAATCGTTGAGTTTTATATTATTCTTCTGTTTTTGAAAAATCCATGGCAGCCATTCTTTTGTACGAATTGTAACGCCATTTTGCATTTTCCTCAGCTGAGCTGAACAATTGATCTGCTTCAGCAGGGAATGATTTTTTCAGAGAAGTATAACGCACTTCACCATTCAGGAATTCCTGGAATTTGCTCCAGTCGGGTTCTTTTGAATCGAGCTGGAACGGGTTTTTACCTTCATTTTCCAAGAGCGGATTGTAGCGGAACAGCGACCAGTAACCTGAAGCAACCGCCTTTTTCTCCTCTTCCTGCGATTTGCCCATGCTGGCGCGCAACCCGTGGTTGATACATGGCGAATAAGCAATGATCAGCGATGGGCCAGGATATGCCTCTGCTTCTTTTAATGCTTTGAAATACTGCGCATTGTTGGCACCCATTGCTACTTGTGCAACATAAACATATCCGTACGACATCATCATTGCGCCAAGGTCTTTTTTACGTACTTTTTTCCCTGATGCAGCAAATTTTGCCACCGCACCTACTGGTGTGGCTTTTGACGACTGGCCACCGGTGTTGGAATAAACTTCGGTGTCCATGACCAAAACATTGATGTCTTGTCCGCTGGCCATTACATGGTCGAGTCCTCCGTAGCCAATGTCGTAAGCCCATCCGTCTCCGCCAAATACCCAAATAGATTTTTTGATGAGGTATTGTTTCAGCTTGGTAATTTCTTTGGCATATTCGCTGTTGCTGTTTGCAATTACCTCCAACACTTTTTTAGACGCTGCTACTGAGCCATCGGCATTTTCCTTGTTGGCAATCCATTCAGCAAACACTTCTTTTTCAGCTTCGCTGGCGCCGTTACCCAGGGCGGTTTTCATAATTTCTGCAATACGGTCGCGCTGTGCCTGAACTCCTTCTGCAAAACCAAAGCCATACTCAGCATTGTCTTCAAACAGTGAGTTGGCCCATGCCGGTCCGTGTCCCGAATCTTTGTGTTTGCAATACGGAGTTGAAGGTGCTGAACCTCCGTAAATAGAGGAACAACCGGTTGCATTGGCCACCATCATTCGTTCGCCATACAATTGCGTAATTAATTTGATGTAAGGTGTTTCACCGCATCCTGCACACGCACCTGAGAATTCAAACAGCGGTTGTGCGAATTGTGAATTTTTAACTGATTTTGTTTTGTCAACCACTTTTTCCTTCAGGCTCACATTATCTATCATGTAGTCCCAGCGTTCAATTTCACCACGTTGAGTATCGAGTGGTTTCATTACCAGGGCTTTTTCCTTCGATGGACAAACATCGGCACAGTTGCCGCAACCGGTACAGTCGAGAACACTTACCTGGATTCGGAAATTCAAACCGTCAAACATTTTTGTTGGAGTGGCAGTTCTCACTTCGGTTCCGGCGGGTGCTGCTTCTGTTTCTTCCTCGGTTAAAAGGAACGGACGGATAGCGGCGTGCGGACAAACATAGGCACACTGGTTACACTGAATACAGTTTTCTGCCTGCCATTCTGGAACGCTTACGGCAACACCGCGTTTCTCATAAGCTGCGGTTCCCATCGGGAAAGTTCCGTCTTCCGAACCTTTAAACGTTGAAACCGGCAGATCATCGCCTCGTTGTCCGTTAATTACATCAACTACTTTGGCAATGTATTCCGGGCGTTTTGATTCACCGTTTCCATCTGCCACTTCAATGTTTTTCCATTCAGCAGGAACATCAACTTTTACCACATTTTTACCTCCGGCTTCAACGGCTGCAAAGTTCATATTTACAATGTGCTCACCTTTTTTACCATAGGATTTGACAATGGCTTTTTTCATTTCATCAACAGCCATTTCATAAGGAATAACTTCGGTAATTTTAAAGAAAGCCGACTGCATAATGGTGTTGGTACGTGTTCCCAGACCAATTTCTTCACCCAGTTTTGTTCCGTTGATGATGTAGAAATTAATTTCATTTTCGGCCAGATATTTTTTCATACTGTCCGGCAAACGTTTTTTGGTTTCCTCTTCATCCCAAATGGAATTCAGAAGGAAAGAGCCGCCTTTTTTCAGTCCCCTTAACATGTCATACAGATGAATGTAGGCTGGTACATGACAGGCAACAAAGTCAGGGGTGGTTACAAGGTAAGTTGAACGGATTGGTTTATCCCCGAAGCGAAGGTGAGAACAGGTAAATCCGCCCGATTTTTTTGAGTCGTACTGGAAGTAACCCTGGCAAGATTTATCAGTTGCATCACCGATGATTTTGATTGAGTTTTTATTTGCACCAACAGTACCGTCGGATCCCAAACCATAAAATTTGGCCTGGTAGGTACCTTTGGGTGTCATATTAATTTCTGGTTTTAACGGAAGCGATTTGAAGGTGATATCGTCAACAATACCAATGGTGAAATCGCCTTTGGGTTCATTCATTTCAAGGTTTTCATATACTGAAAGAATTTGTGACGGAGTAGTGTCTTTTGAACCTAATCCGTAACGTCCGCCAACAATAACAGGCGCATTTTCTTTTCCGTAGAAGCATGTTTTGATATCGAGATAAAGAGGTTCGCCGGTTGATCCCGGTTCTTTTGCACGGTCGAGAACAGCAATTCTTTTTACAGTTTTGGGCAGTGCATCCATAAAATAGTTAACCGAGAACGGACGGAACAAATGAACTGCTACCAAACCTACTTTTTTACCCTGGGCTGTTAAATAATCAATGGTTTCGCGAATAGTTTCGGTTACCGAACCCATGGCAATAATGATATTTTCAGCTTCAGGATCACCATAATAGGTAAATGGTTTGTATTCTCTTCCGGTAATTTTACTGATTTCTTTCATATACCCGGCTACAATATCCGGAACGGCATCATAAAATTTATTAGCTGATTCTTTTGCCTGGAAGAAAATATCCGGGTTTTGGGCAGTACCGCGGGTAACCGGATTTTCCGGATTTAATGCGCGGTTGCGAAATTCCTGCAACGCTTCCTGGTCAACCAGCGGAACGATGTCTTCCATTTCAATGGCTTCAATTTTTTGAATTTCGTGAGAAGTTCTGAACCCATCAAAGAAAGCCAGAAATGGAATCCTTGATTTCAGGGTAGCCAGGTGAGCTACACCGGCCAAATCCATTTCTTCCTGAACCGAACCCGCAGCAATCATTGCAAACCCTGTTTGGCGGGCGGCATAAATATCACTGTGATCGCCAAAAATTGATAGTGCATGGCCGGCAAGTGCACGTGCACTTACATGGAAAACAGTGGGTAATAATTCTCCGGCTATTTTATACATATTCGGAATCATCAGCAACAATCCCTGTGAAGCCGTGTAGGTTGTTGTTAATGCTCCCGATTGCAATGCTCCGTGAACAGCTCCTGCTGCTCCGCCTTCACTCTGCATTTCGGCCAAACGTATCGGGCGTCCGAACATGTTTTTTTTGCCAAATGCTGCCCACTCGTCAACATATTCCGCCATAGTTGATGACGGTGTTATGGGGTAGATACACGCTACCTCGCTAAACATGTAACTCATGTATGCTGCTGCATAATTACCGTCGCATGTAATAATTTTTTTTTGTTTTGCCATTTTAAGTTGATAATTGATATTATTAATTTATTTATTTGTTTAATATAAAAAGCCAAAAAGCCATAACGGAATTTTTTTTCCTTCTCCAATTTCAATTACATCGGATGCTGCATAGATACCGGGAATGGGGTCCAGTTTTCTTCCGCCAACAACAAAATGATATTTTCCGTTAACGCAAAAATCAGCTTTTGCCGAGCTGTTCAAATTATTTTTATACCCTACCTGGTTGTAAAAGAACGTATGCCGCAGGTTTAAACTTTCCGTATTATCCGGGGCAATGGCATACAACAGGTTGGTATTGTGCATATAAACCATGTCCGGTTTTTTCATCTGATCGTCATCTCCGTTTGAATACAATAACTGAATCAGTTTGGCATTTTTTAAATACTTTAAATAATTCATTATTGTTGCCCTCGATGTTTTTACTGCTGCTGCCAATTTACTAACATTTGGCGTAAATGGAGTTTCTGAGGCTATGATATGCAACAGCTTTCTGAGTTTTGACAGATATTTTAATTCAATCTGGTTAATATAAGGAACATCGATCTCAAGCGCCAGATTTACATTTTTAAGGAGCGTGTTCATATAAAAATTGGGGTTGTCAATAAAATACGGGAAATACCCGTTTTTCAGATAATCATAAAAATAAGCCAGTGGTTTTACCTGCGATACAATTTCTGTGGCAATTTCAACATGATTTTCAATGATTTCTTCCAGAGAATAAAAATGAAAATGACTTCCGGTCTGGTAATTCAGATATTCGCGAAAGGAGAGTCCCTCGAGATGATAAATTTTGGCAATTCCATTCAGATCAGGGTTTCCTTCCGCAATTCGCAAAACCGGCGAACTGGTAAAAATAATTTTTAAATCCGGAATATCATCCATGCATTTTCTCAGGTCGGCCGACCAATCCGGGTATTTTTGAATTTGATCGAGCAAAAGAAGTTTCCCGCCTCTTTTGGCAAACTCATCGGCAAAAGAACTGATTTTCCGTTTGGTAAAATAGAAGTTATTGAGGTTGATATATAAGGTGGAATTGTCATCCGGAAAATGTTTTTTCAGGTAGTCGAGCAGGAATGTGGTTTTTCCAACCCCCCTGAACCCTTTGATGGATATCAGCCGGTCGTTCCATTTAATACTGTTGGCCAGCTCCCTTTTAATGGTTTT
>JAFGDX010000527.1 GCA_016931875.1 Prolixibacteraceae bacterium | reverse complement strand
ACCACCGAAAAATTCTGGAAACATTTGGTTGATGTGCTGGAGAAAATTTAACTATTCGGATATTTTATTGATGTTTCCCTTTTGGCTGAGTAAAATTGCAAACGGCCGTGTTCCGGGAAATTTAGACATGATGATGATGAGAATCACCGTAATGGGTACACTCAGTAACATTCCAATAACGCCCCACATAACTCCCCAAAGTGAAAGCGTTAGAAACACAACCAGCGGACTGATGTTTAGCGAGTTTCCCATTACACGCGGTTCCACCAGGTTTCCAATAATTAACTGAATGGCCCCTACAATGGCTAAAACCAAAATCCCCGGGGTGAATTCACCATATTGAAGCATGGCGAATATAGCCGGAAAAATTGTCGCAATAAGTGAACCAATGGTAGGAATAAAATTCAGAATAAAAATCAAAAACGACCAGAAAAAAGGCGCATCTACACCGATAAACAACAATGCGAAATAGCTAAAAAAACCGGTTAACAAACTAACCATGGTTTTTAGTGCAATATAATTCCCGATGGAATGGTCGATTTTGTTGATCAATTCAATGACCTGGCTGTATTTTTTATTGTCGGGATACATTGCCCTGATTTTTTTGGGGAAAATGGGTTCTTCAAGTAAAAGGAAAATCAAATACAGCAACACCGTAAATGCATTACCAAACATACTTGTCAGCGCCGAAAATATTTTTGAAAGAATATCTCCAAAATTCAAATCTTTTGCAAAATCGTTCAACATAATTCTCAGGTCAACATCAAATTGCTGGTTTATCGATTGGGTTATTTTATTTACATTCTTTTCGTAAACCGGGAGAGTTTCTGAAATATGCTGAATATTGGCTGAAATTATTTCAACGGCAAAAATCAGAAAACTGAGCAGAAGTACTGACGAGATAAGGGTTAAAAGCCATTTTGGCCAACGACTGATAAATGGTACTTTCGACAGAATTTTTTTTATCACCCTGATGGTAAACCAGAAAAGTGTGGCCAGGATAAACGGTATAATAATGGATTGTGCATAAATAAGTACAACCACGGCAGTGATGACCATCAGAAAGATGTAAATTTTTTTTGAGGTTTCCATAAACAGATTTTACGGCAATGCTAATTATTTGACGGATAATAATAATGAAATATTTTCAGGAAATGTAGTTCTGCCGTATAAAATCGTGAATTTCCTGCCACTCCTTCTCAAAACTGGTTTTTGGTATGGGGCGTTTGGCACGGTAGTACCAGTAGGAAGCTTTATCCAAATCCATTTCCTTGCGGTGCAGGTAACCATGAATCCAGTACGCTTCCTTGTTTCCCATATCTTTAACTACATTATGTGCTCCCTGCAGGTCACCATTTTTATCCAGTTCAAGCGCATTTAAAAGTTTATTTTTCATTGTTGTATTTTTTTCTCAACTACGGAAACAACCCGCCTGAGGTTCAGTTGTTATTTTTGATTTAGTTAATGGCTGCAATATTAAGTATTTGTTTATTAGTGTTTTGAATCGAGCGGTGATGTCGTTATATTGATTAATATCAATATTTTTCTTCTGAAAGATTTTTTTATAATCTGAAAGCAGCTAATTCCGGTTTGTCGGGCACCAGTTTATATCAATTTTACTTCTGCCAAACAAGAAACAATAAAATACTTTATTGTATTTTATTTTATTTTGTCTTAAATTGTACCTGCAAACAAATCAAAACAATATAAACACACATTTTAAAATATGCTAAACCAAAACTAAATGGATTATTTTGAACAAAAAATAGAATTTATAATCTGAAAATGAGAAACAGGTAGAATCTGTTCCATGAATGTGCTTGTAGAAAATTGACAGATATTTTCTGATACTTCTTCATGTTTGTGTTTGACTTTTTATTGTTCCCGAACAAATAAATTCAAAGTCATTTTTTAGAGGCGGACACACAAATAAGCTAAGATTTATTAAGCAATTAAAAATCATTTTACATGGGGTTTTAAGGGCCCCTGAATATTAGTTTATTTTTAAATTTATTAGTAATGCCTAAAGAAAATGTAACAATCAATGATTCGATTCAAGGCGAACTTGTTGTGATGTTCAAAGCAGATGCTGAAATATCAGTAACAAGGAAGACCTTTCGTTCTGCCAAACGGCAGAAAGTAACCTCACTAAACCAGACTTTAAAGCAGTTTAAAGCTGAGATTACTCCAGTGTTTCACCCAACCAGAAGCATTGCAACCATGTCGCGGACAATAAAAGCCGAATTTAAAAAATCGGAAATTGAACCGCAAACGTTTTTTACATTGCGCAGCAAGGAAAACCTTGTGGCCCTGCGGCATGAGTTTCTGAAAGATCCTGCCGTGGAAGCGGCTTACATCAAACCGTTTGCTGAAGAACCTGATGTGAACTGGAAAACGCCTGATTTTACTTCAAACCAGGGATATCTGGATTCGGCCCCGGGAGGGGTTGATGCCCGTTTTGCCTGGAAACTTGTGGGTGGCCGGGGTGACGGTATTTCGGTAACCGATGTGGAACAGGGGTATAATTTTTCGCATGAAGACCTTCGCGATAAAAACATCAGCCTGATGGGTGGAAATAATGTTTATACCTCCAGAAATCATGGTACGGCTGTGCTGGGTGTCATCGGTGCAAGCGAGAATGATTTTGGGATGACCGGTATTTCCCCCAATGTAAAAATCAAGGCAATTTCCCATAACGGAATGGGGACTTCGCAGGCAATAATCGATGCGGCCGATGCATGCAATCCCGGAGATATTATTCTGCTGGAAGTGCATCGGGCTGGGCCGGCTTATAATTTTCAAAAAGTAGTCGGACAACGGGGGTTTATCGCCATTGAGTGGTGGCCCGATGATTTTGCGGCCATCCGCTACGCCGTGTTAAAAGGGATAATTGTGGTTGAAGCTGCCGGCAACGGAACAGAGGATTTTGACAAAGAGATTTATAATCAGCGTCCGGACAGTTTTCCGGCAAGCTGGAAAAATCCCTTTAACCCCAATAATCCGCAATCGGGAGCTCTAATTGTAGGTGCAGGTGCATCACCTTCTTCAGCTGACCGGACCATTCTTGGTTTTTCAAACTGGGGCCGCCGTGTTGATGTTCAGGGTTGGGGCCACAACGTTGCAACACTGGGATATGGCAATGCCCAGGGAGACATGTTTGTCAGCATCGATCCCGATAGCAACTGGACGGTTGAGAGTGGATTTCCCAAAAATCTTAACAGCATCGGTTCAGGTTTAAGTAAAGGAATGGACGCTGCCTTGTGGAGCGAAGCAAACAACAAGGTGTACTATTTTTTTGGCGATCAGTATTTCCGCGTCGATCCGAATAACGGATGGAGTATTGATGGTGATTATCCAAAAGATATTGCTGGAAACTGGCCCGGATTCCCCGGCTCCTTTACAAGCGGTGTGGATGCTGCCCTGTGGAGCGAAACCAATAACAAGATTTATTTTTTTAAGGGAAATCAGTACATCCGTGTTGACCCTGCCAACAGTTGGAACGTAGATGCCGGTTATCCCAAACCCATTGCCGGTAACTGGCCGGGGTTCCCGGCTTCATTTGCCAGCGGTGTGGATACTGCTCTGTACAGTTTCAAAAACAATAAGATTTATTTCTTCAAAGACGACAAATATATCCGGGTTGATCCGAATAACAGCTGGGCGGTTGATCCCGGATATCCAAAAAACATTTCACAAAACTGGCACGGTTTGCCGGTGGCATTTCGCAGCCGGCTGGATGCTGCATTTTATGACCGAAACAACGACAAGGTTTGTTTTATAAAATCGCACGATATTTTATACACCAACTGGTTTAACGGTACCTCAAGTGCATCGCCGGTGGTTACCGGTTCAATCGGATGTATCCAGGGACGGCTGAAAGCCAGGGGGAAAGCCTTGCTTACGGCTACTACTGCCCGGAATTTGCTGCGTACTACGGGCTCGCCGCAACTGCGACTGAGTGGAGACCCGGAGCAGGATGCACTTTCCAACTGGCGGGGCGTGGATGCCACCTTTGGAAGTGGAATTGACGCTGCCTTATGGAATGGGAAAAGCAATACAATTTATTTTTTCAGGGGAAGTCAGTACATCCGTATAAACCCGGCCAACAACTGGAATGTCGATCCAACCTACCCAAAACCCATCGAAGACAACTGGCCGGGCTTCCCGTCCTCATTTGCCAGTGGTGTAGACGCTGCCTTGTGGAGCGACACCAATAAAAAAGTCTACTTCTTTAAAGGAAGCGAGTATATCCGTGTCGATCCGTTTAACGGCTGGAACACCGAGCCGGGCTACCCGAAACCTATTTCCGGCAACTGGCCTGGTTTTCCGTCTTCATTCGCCAGCGGAGTCGATGCGGCGCTTTGGAGCGATACCAATAATAAAATATACTTCTTTAAAGATGACCAGTACATCCGTGTGGATCCGGCCAACAACTGGAATGTAGATTCCGGTTATCCCAAACCGGTAGCCGGCAACTGGCCGGGCTTCCCGTCTTCATTTGCTTCCGGAGTAGATGCCGCTTTGTGGAGTGGGACAAACGCTAAAATCTATTTTTTTAAAGGAGAAGAATACATCCGAACGGATCCCGGTAACAGTTGGAATGTTGATCCGGGATACCCGAATATTATTGCGCGCCAAAGAATTGGGAACCGCCCCGATTTGAAAGAGGTTTTTAGTACGCTGAATATCGATTCCAACTGGCCGGGTTTCCCGCAATCTTTCGGACAGGGGGTGGATGCCTCGTTGTGGAGCGATACCAATAAAAAGGTGTATTTCTTTAAAAATAATCAGTACATACGGGTGGATCCCTTTAATAACTGGGAAACTGAGCCGGGATACCCCAAACCTATTAGCGGCAACTGGCCGGGTTTCCCGCGTAATTTTGCCAATGGCGTTGATGCTGCCCTTTGGAGTCATCCGAATCAAAAAATTTATTTCTTTAAGGGAAGTGAGTTTATCCGGGTAGATCCAAATAACAGCTGGAATGTAGATCCGGGATATCCAAAACCAATTGCTGGCAGCTGGCCCGGGTTTCCGGCTGATTTTGCCAGTGGTGTGGATGCTGCGTTGTGGAGCGGAACCAACAGTAAGATATATTTCTTTAAAGGAAATGAATATATCAGGGTAGATCCGGCCAATTCATGGCAGGTTGATCCCGGCTATCCCAACCCGATTGCAGGCAACTGGCGAGGAATTCCAAACTCTTTCGCCAATGGAATAGACGCTGCACTTTGGAACGGGAAAAGTCAGAATATTTATTTCTTCGACCAAAGCCAGTATCTGAAAATTATACCTTCCAACAACTGGACAATGCAGGAGGGGTACCCACGGGAAATTATTTCCTGACAGTGAATGTAAAGGTTGCAGAGGGCAGATAAAATGAGGTCCTCTGCAACCCTTTGAGAAACAAAATCTTACCAGGGTAGTATAAATAATAAACCCTTGGCTTTTTGTTTTGGGATTGTGGTTTTT
>JAFGDX010000081.1 GCA_016931875.1 Prolixibacteraceae bacterium | reverse complement strand
GCTTTTCCGCGCATAAAAACGGCACCTTCCACTTTTACCGAATTCATGTCGAGCATGCTGCTAAACGTACTTCCAATCATCGATAAGGTACTGCCAATGCGGGCACTTCGGAGCGCAACCTCGTTAAAACTGCTGTTGTCGCTCATAAATAACGCGCCGCCAACTTTTACCGAGTTCATATTCAGCAAACCCGAAACCGTGCTCCCAATTATTTCGAGGTTCCCGCCAATCTCAGCGCTGCCAATTTGTACATCATCCAACCGGGCTTTTTCGTGGATAAACAAACAACCACCCAATTTTAAAGAATGCATTTTTACCAATCCCGTAAAGGTACTGCCCGACATTACCAGGTCGCCACCAATGGTTGCATTTCCCAGATATACATCCTTAAACGAGGTGTTGAGATTCATAAAAACCGAACCCGTAATATTCGCCGAGCCTAAATCCAGAAAATCGTTGTATTTTCCGCCGTTACAGTAAACATGGCTTCCAATACGTGCATTGTTCAAATCAATTTTTTGAAATTCAGCCCCGTCCGACAAAGAGAGATAACCTCCAATATTGATCAGGTTCATATCCAGTTTTTCGCGAAAAGAGCTCCCGTTCAGCTCCACCACTCCTTCCACAAAGGCATTGGTCAGTTCCACCGCTTCAAAACCGGCTTTGCCCCGTAAATAAAGAGAGCCGCCAACTTTAACCGAATTCATGTTTAATTTCCGGAAAAAATGTGCACCATCCATTTCACAGGTGCCTCCTACCCTTACACTTATCATATCGGTAAGGCCGGTTACGGTAATTTCCTTAAACGAAACATAACTGTTGAGCTGTGCCCCGTTTAAATCCAAAACACCACCGATCCACGAACCTTCGAGCGAAAACCAGTCGTTAATCTGAAAATTCATTAATTTAAGTGAACCTTCAAACCGGCACATTTCGAGCCACAACTGCCACCCGAGTTTAATATGCTGAAGGTTGATATCTCCGGTAAAATGTGCACCAACAATACGCACTCCTTTAAAACCAATGGCATTTAAAAAATATTCATCGGAAAGCAAGGTGACCAAAAATGCAGACGACAAGCGGCGCTGTTCATTGGGCTCATCCCATCCGCCGGGTGATTTTGTTGCAGGCGTTTTATTGTATTTTGCGTTAAAATCGGCAATACGTCCGGAGCGTATTTCCTCCCAAACCCAACATTCTGTATCGGTCCAGTTTTTTAAAAATTCATTTTCGGCTGACTCAGGCATAGTGATAAATATTATAAGGTAAATAAAATTAAGACATTACAGTATGAAAAACAATCCCATTCCGCACAGAAATAAATTTCAAAACAAACGCTGAAAATTATATTCTTCCTCCGCTCTTGCTGATTAAGCCGGTTTATTTTATCTTGTTCTGATTTCCTGCAAATTGTTAAAAATGAAGATTGCTGTTATCGACCTTGGGACCAATACCTGTAACCTGCTTGTTGCTGAAATTAACCCGGCAGAGTACCGGATACTGCATCAAAGCAAACAGTTGGTTCAATTGGGTGATGACAAAATAAGAACAAACGAAATCAGCCCCGAAGCCACACAAAGGGTATTGGATTCGTTTTCAAAACACAGCCAAATAATAAGCAATTTCGGGGTTGATAAGGTACGAATTATTGCTACCTCGGCCGTTCGTTCGGCGGCCAATAAAATTGAGTTTCTGGACTACATTGGTGAAAAAACGGGGTACGTTGTAAAAGTAGTCTCCGGCGAACAGGAAGCCGAACTGATATTCAACGGGGTTTTGCTTGCTTTTCAGAATTTTGAAATTCCGGCCGTTATACTGGACATTGGAGGAGGCAGCAACGAGTTGATTATTATGAAAAACAGGCAAATGCTGTGGAAAGAGAGCCGCACCACCGGCATGGCACGTGTAATTAAGCAGTTTAAAATTTCGGACCCGATTTTGCCCGCAGAAACAGAGCGTCTTCGGAAATATTTTTCGGAAGAACATAAAAATGCAATAGAAAAATGCAAACAGGAAAATGTAAAAACACTGATTGGGTGTTCGGGAGCATTTGATACCATTGCCGATATTATCGACCATGTTAACCCCGGTGAAAAACAAAGGACAATGCAAGAGATTTCGACCGAAGATTTCTTTTTTGTTTACAACAAACTCATTCAGTCAACCAGAGAAGAACGATTGCAAATGAAAGGCATGGATATGGTTCGTGTTGATTTGATTGTTCCGGCTGTAATACTGATTGAACAACTAATTTTGAATACCGGGCTCGAAACCATCCTCCAAACCGATTTTGCACTGCGCGAAGGAGTGTTATCAGGCATCATAACCCGGTCAACCTTTTAACCCGGAAGTATTTGTCCGCGCAGCAACCCGTCGGTTACCAGAAAAATCATCATAAACAGGTACAAAAAATTGAGCTTATAAAATGCCGGGCGCACTTTAAATTCTTTTTGCACAAACACGGCCATTGATAATGAAGACAAGAGGTAAAAAGTGTAGAACAACAGTAAAAAAATCAACAAACGGCTGCTAAACACAAAAAATATAACCAGCAGCGCCGATGCAATGGTGGTAAGAATCCATGTGTAGGTGATTCTTTTTATTTGCAGCTCGCTGAAAATCTGGTTTAAACTGGGAAGACCGGCCATTTTGTACTGGTCGCCAAACATCAGCAGTAAAAGCCAGAAATGCGGAATTTGCCCGATAAAAAAGAAAATGGCAACCAGTAAAATCACCTCCGAAGTTAAGCTGCCTCCGGCCCCGGCCCAGCCAATCAGCGGTGGCAGGGCTCCCACAAATGAACCCGGGATAACGGCAAATGCAGAAACTTTTTTCAGCGGGGTATAAACCAGGTTGTAAAAAAACAGGGTTACCCAGCTTAGCACGGTTGCCACTACCGGCGCCGACAACAAAAGGATGCCCGTTCCGGAAACTGCAAAGGCAAGGGCAATAATAAACCCCGTGGCCGGACTGATTCTTCCGCCGGGGATGGGCCGGTTTTTGGTACGCGGCATCAATGCATCGGTTTTTCGTTCCTGCCAGTGATTCAGAGCCCCGGAGCTGCATGACATCAAAAAAACACCGGCTGTAATTGCCCATCCCTGCATATCCAAAACGCTGGTGAACAACACATAACCCGTTAAGGCTGATAATGCAACCGAGAAGGAAATTCTTACTTTGCCGAGTTCCAGTATGTCTTTCAAAAAACTTTTCACAGTTATTTTAGTGTTTTGAGATATTCGATAATGTTGTTTATATCGTCGTCGGAAAGCTGTCCTTCATAGGAAAGCATCAGCCCTTTGTTAAACCCGTCGGCAACGTCGGCATTCGGATCATAAATTGAACGCCGGATGTATTCCTCATCAACGGTAATCTGCCTTTTTTCGCCACCGGTTACTACGGTTTGTTCTTCTCCCCAAATTCCTTTAAAACTGGGTCCAACCAGTTTGGAGCCGTCGATGGAATGACATGCAAAACAACCGATACTCTGCATAATTCTTCTTCCGGTTGCTGTGGGTGATTCAACATCGGCAGCCGATGCCACCATGGTTGTGTCGGTAAGCCAGTTTGTAAAGGTGCTGTCTTCCAACACTTTTACAAAGGTGTACATATAGGAATGCTGAAGGCCGCAATATTCGGCGCAGAACAATTCATATTCCCCTTCTTTTTGCGGTTCAAACCACATAAAGTTATCTTTTTTCCCCGGGACCATATCTTGTTTTACCCGAAAAGCCGGAATGTACAAACTGTGTAAAACATCCATTGCCACCAGGTTTAATTTCACAGGTTTATCTTTGGGAAGATAAAGTGTATCTGTTCTTCGGCCATTTTCATATTCAAAACTAAAATTCCACATTCTGCCGTAAACGGTCACTTCCATGGCATCTTTTGGAGGTTTTGACATGGGTTTCCATTCTGCCCACCCCAGATAAAACATCAGCAAGGTCAGCACAAAGGGAACAATGGTCCAAAGCAATTCAAGTTTTACACTTCCTTCGATTTGAGTTGGTTTCGGGTTTCTTTTTTTGTTGTACTTGTATACAAAAACCAACATTACAACCGTCAGCCCAATTAAAAACAGAAATGAAATTCCCATAATAATCAGGAATGCCCTGTCGACACCCTGAACAAAATTCGACGCTTGTGTTACTTCCGAACTATACATAACTTTTACTCTATCTGTATAAATAATCTAAAAAGGTGATTACGATGGTGACTACAAACACGGCAAAAACAAAGGCCACCATAAGTTTTATGTAGGGTTTATCGTACTTCAGATGCATAAAATAGACTAACACGAGGTACGATTTTATTACTGCGAAAAGCAAGGCTCCCGCTACAGTAAATTTACCTAACTCAATACTGGTAATCCCGATAGAAGAAAAAGTTAATACCAGCAAGGCCAGAAGTATTATAATATAAAGCCGGTAAGGTACAATATGATGTTTTTCGTTTGACATAACTGAAAGATTCATTAGGTTATTAAATAAAACAGAGGAAAGAGAAATATCCAGATAACGTCGACCAGGTGCCAGTAAAGTCCTGCATTTTCAAGCAAGGCGGCGCGGTTGGCATGAACCGTTCCCTTGTTTACCCTCACCATAGCCACGGCAATAATTACCAACCCTATGATGATGTGAAGCGCATGAAGTCCGGTCATTATAAAATAAAGGCCAAAAAAGAGAATTTCACCCTGGCTCATGGTTTCCATCATGTGTGGCGAGCCCGGCCATATTCCATGGCTGAACTTTATCCCCCATTCAAAATATTTATTCACAAGGAATACCAGTCCAAGAATCACTGTTACCGTACTGAGCAGCAAGGTATGCAGTTTATTGTTCTTTTGCAGCGAGGTAGTGGCCATGGCAATTGTCATACTACTGATAAGCAGCAGTACAGTATTTAACGCGCCAATAAAGGTATCCAGTTCTTCGGCTGCGAGATGAAAGGCATCGGGGTTCATAAACCGGTACACCGAATAAATGATAAACAAACCACCAAAAAGCAGAAGTTCGGTAAAAATAAACAACCACATCCCTACTTTTGATGCTTCTGCATCATAATGTTCATGTTCAATATGAGCTGATTTTTCCATATCTGTTCCTGTTATTTGTAATTGTATGGTCCGTCATCTTCGGCAATAACCGGAATTTCATCAAAATTTTCCAAAGGCGGCGGAGAAGTCACAGTCCATTCCAGTGTTTTTCCGTGCCAGGGATTCATTTCAGCTTTTGGTCCTCTTCTTGCGGAGCGCACCAGGTTGGTAATAATAATTATCAGCCCGGTAACCATAATCCATGAACCAAATGTGCTGAGTATATTTCCTCCGTGAAATTCTTCCAGATAATCGTAATAACGGCGTGGCATTCCCATCATTCCCAAATAGAACATGGGTGAATACAGTGCCAGGAACCCGATAAAAAATACAAGCCAACCAATATTGGCCCAGGCTTTATCGTACATTCTTCCAAAAATTTTGGGGAACCAGTAGTGCATGGCCGCAAAAAATGAGAATCCGGTTCCTCCGAAAACAATGTAGTGAAAATGAGCCACCACAAAAGCAGTGTCATGAACATAAATATTGGTTGCCAGCGAACCTAAAACCAGTCCGCTCAATCCACCAATCATAAAAACAAAAATAAATGAAATGGCCCAGTAAAACGGGGTTTGAACATTGATGGAGCCTTTGTATAAAGTGGAAATCCAGTTAAACACTTTTATGGCGCTTGGGATAGCCACAATAAATGTAAGCAATGAAAAATAGTATTGGGCAGTGCCGCTCATTCCGGCGGTGTACATATGGTGCCCCCACACAAGCCAGCCAACAAATGCGATAGCCATGGTGGAAGCGATAATTGCTTTATACCCAAAAATATGTTTTTGTGAAAATGTTGGAATAATTTCGGAAATGGCTCCCATAGCCGGCAAAATCATAATATATACAGCCGGGTGAGAGTAAATCCAGAAAAGGTGCTGATAAAGTATGGGATCGCCGCCCAGTGCAGGATCAAAAACACCTACCCCAAATATTCTTTCCAGGGCAATCAGCACCAGGGTAATCCCAACTACGGGTGTTGCAAGCAGCTGTATCCATGCTGTTCCGTAAATTGTCCAGACAAACAGCGGAAGTTTGGTCCATTTAAGCCCCGGGCATCGTAACCGGTGAATGGTAACCAAAAAATTCAATCCGGTTAAAATGGATGAAAACCCGAGAACAAAAGCTCCGAAAACAGCGGGCAGCAGATTTGTTCCGGTTTTAAAACTGTAGGGAGCATAAAAGGTCCAGCCGGTATCGGGGGTGCCGGGCCCAAACAAAAGAGCAGAGAGCACCAAAAAAACACCGGCTACATATAACCACCACGACAGCAGGTTTAATTTTGGAAATGCCACATCTTTTGCACCGAGCATAATTGGCAACAAAAAGTTACCAAAAACTGCGGGCAGCCCGGGGATTACAATCATAAAAATCATAATCACCCCGTGAACCGTAAAAGTGGCATTGTAGGTCTGCGCATCCATAATGGTTTTTCCGGGAGCCAGCAACTCAAACTTCATGGCTAATCCCAGCAGGGCACCCACCGAAAACATGGTAGCTATTGAATATAAATACAGCAGGCCAATTCGTTTATGGTCGGTTGACAAAATCCAACCCAGCAAACCTTTGTATTTCCCTTTGTATTTCAGGTAGTTTGCTTCATTCTCAGCATGTGATGTATGCATATAAGTTCAGTTTAAATTATCGTTTTCCGCTTTGGTTTTATTACAAGATACAACAAGAAAATGAATGCAAAAAACATGATTAATGTTGCACTTATTTTTGTAACGTTTAAAACATATGTTTGCCCGTCCGGATCATAGGAATAACAAAAACGGAGTACTTTATTTAAGGTAGCCCCCGACTGTCCCTTCGAAGCCTCCACAATTGCCATTTTCCATTCAAAAGGCAAAAAATATAATCCATTCAAATATCTTGTAATTTTTCCATCGGGGCTTACAACCGTTAATGATGCAGCGTGTAAAAAGTCATTTCCGGTTTTTTTGTATTTAAACCCGGTTGCATTGGTGGCGCGAATGATGCTTGCGCTGTCGCTCACAAAAAACTTCCACCCGGTTTTGGCCGCCGTTACCTTGTCGCTGTTGTTCATCAGGTTCAGGTAATTGCCTTTTTTCCGAATACCCAAATCAATACCTTCTGTCGGGTCAAAACTAATGGTCAGTACCTGGTAATCTTCTCCCGGCGTGAGGTCTGATTTATCCATAACACCTGCCACCGCTTCCATCAGCGGGCTGCATATTCCCGGGCACCGGTAATAAACAAAGTTTATAATAGTGGGTTTGTCAATAACATCGGAAAGCCAAACCTGTTCCCCGTTTTCATTTATTAGTGAAATACTGTCGGGTAAATACGTATCCAGATGTTCCACAATTCCGATTTCAACCTCATTATCTGTTGCAGCAGGGTTTACAACTGCCTGTCCGTGTCCTTCCAGTATACCAAAAAACAAAAAAATTATTATACTTATAAAAACGAAATTCTTTCCCGAATCCCTCATTTTAAACACCATTTACTTTAAAAAAATTTAAATGCTGGTTTAGTTTTTCAACTTAATGAAACGACTAAGCGGAATTAATGTTTAAGAAGTTGGTGACAAATTGGAATTTTTTTACTCTTTTCTTTTTCTTTGAATAAAAACTTCCTTTCTCAGAATTTGCACAAACATTTTATCAGCTATTACCAAAAGCCACTTTATTTTTATGTTATAAAACATATCGTTCAGTCAAAACCTGAATGAATTATGTAAAACAACCTTGTTTGAAAATAAACTTATGCTAACAATTGAGATATGTAAATGTTTTCATGAAAAATCATTTTTTTATGGCGTAAAATCTACATATTCATTATCAATAAATTAAATCAGTATACGGATAAAAAAAAAGTAAAAAAAACACCTTAACATCTTCATTAACAGCAAATAAAACTCCTTTTTGTCTTTTATTTTTATACATATTCAGGCATTTGCACCTTTGGGTTTAATACGTATTTTCGTGAAAATTAAGTTCGGTTTCAAGAGGAATATTCAACCTGAAAAAATCTTTTTATGGAAAGAAATACGCGCAGAAATTTTATTCGGAAACTGGGAGCCTCGGTTGGTGCTGCAGGCCTTGTTGGCAGCGGCAGCATTTTAAGTTCCTGCAACAGAGTTGAAACAACAGCGGGTGATAAAATCAAACTGTTAACATCGAGCGGCGAGTTGGTTGAAGTGGACAAATCGCAGCTTAGCCCTGCCGAAATGCCCAATCTTACGGAGAACCAGAAACGCGGCCGCGAAGGAATGCCGGGAAGAAGCTGGGTAATGGTTATTGATTTATCAAAGTGCCGCAATGCACGGCAATGTATGCAAGCCTGCCAAAACCACCATCAGCTGCGTCCTGAGCAACATCATATTAATGTATTGCAAATGCAGGATGCTGAACACACTGCACCTTATTATATGCCTAAACCATGCCAGCACTGTGATAATCCGCCGTGTACAAAAGTTTGTCCGGTGAATGCCACATTTAAACGCGAAGACGGTATTGTTCTGATTGATAATGAGCGTTGCATCGGGTGCCGGTTTTGTATTGCTGCATGTCCGTATTCGGCGCGTGTTTTCAACTGGTTTGAGCCGCGCGATGCAGAAAAATACAAAGGTGTAACCTACAACATTGAAGCCAACGTTCCGCAAAAAAAAGGCACCATTTCAAAATGTTTGTTTAGTGCCGACCGTTTGCGCGATGGCAAACTGCCTTCCTGTGTTTCGGCCTGCCCCAACGGTGTTTACTGGTTTGGAGACAGAAACGAGGATGCCGTGACCAACGGAACAACAAAAGAAACTGTTAGTTTCAGCCAACTGATAAAAGACAACGCTGCCTATACTTTAATGGAAGAACTGGGAACAAAACCCCGCGTTTATTATCTGCCGCCCAAAGATCGGGCTTTCCCGTTCGAAGGTGAACTGATTGAACATCATTCCTAACTGAAAAAAAATGAATTATGAATACTATCAAGTCTCCTGAGGAATCGAGAAAAATACTAAACACCATTTGTTCCGACCTTACCCGTTCAATTACCCGCAAGGATGAACTGACCCGTTTCTGGTTTTTTATTCTGATAATGTTTGCCGGTGTGGGTTTGTGGGGGTGGATAATACAGATTGACAAGGGACTTGGGGTAACCGGGATGCGCGATTATGTGTCGTGGGGGATGTACATTGCCAATTTTGTATTTTTTGTTGCCGTAAGTTTAATTGGATTTTTGATTAGTTCGGCGCTGCATTTATTAAAAATATCGTGGTCGAAACCCATTTCAAGGGTAGCCGAACAAATTGCCATTGCCGCAGTTGCCCTTGCCGGAATTATAATTGTGATGGACATGGGGCGCCCCGACCGCTTTCTGAATGTTTTTCTCCACGGAAGGTTTGCTTCGCCCATTATCTGGGATGTTACAGTGGTTACAACTTACCTCACGATTTCAGTCCTGCTGTTTTATATCCCTTTGATTCCGGATTTGGCGCTGCTTCGCGACAGAATGGAAGGAAAAATTCCCAACTGGAAGCTTCAGCTGTACAAAATTTTATCGCTGGGATGGAAAGGAAATCAGAAACAATACAAACTTGTTTACCACGCCATGCGGGTGCTGATGATCCTGATTATTCCGGTGGGCTTGTCCATTCACACGGTTACATCCTGGTTGTTTGCCGCCACCCTCCGTGCCGGATGGGACACCACAATTATGGGCCCTTATTTTGTTGCCGGCGCTTTTGTTGCCGGGGCAGCCGCAGTAGTTATTGTAATGTATGTTTACAGGTTACGCTACGGGTTAAAAAACTATTTTGAGGATCTCCATTTCGATTACATGGGAAAACTGCTGGTTTTTGTTAGCCTTGTTTATCTTTACTTCAACATCAATGAATTTCTTGTTCCAGGATACAAAATGAAAACCGCCGAAGGAATCCACCTGAGTAATCTTTTCACGGGTACTTATGCATCCATGTTCTGGCTGGTTCAGGTGGCAGGATTAATTCTTCCCATTTTGCTCATGCTTGTCAGGTATTTCAGAAAACCGCTGCCGTTAACCATTATATCGGTATTTGTTTTAATTTCTTCCTGGTTTAAACGTTACCTTATTGTAATTCCCACACTCGAACATCCGTTTTTACCGGTTCAGAATGTTCCCGACTATTTTAAGCATTATTCGCCCACCAGCATTGAGGTAATGATTACCCTGTTCTCGTTTTTTGCAGCACTTCTGATAATATCGGTATTAAGCAAATTCTTCCCGGTGATTTCCATTTGGGAATATGCGGAAGAAAAAGGCGTTGACAAAAAATATTTCTCAGAACAACCTAAAAAATAAGGCCATATGAAAACTAAGATACTTTTGACATTCATCGTTGTTTTGCTGTTTTGGAGGTTTCCCGCTGCAAGTCAGGAGTGGCTGGTTCCCGGGAATCAACTGAATGTGGAAAATCCTTTACCTTACAATCTTGAAAATGTACAAAAAGGGAAAGACCTCTATCAGCAAAATTGCAAATCGTGCCATGGCGACCCGGGTAAAAACAATCATCTGCCACTGGCTCCTCCACCTCCCGATATTGTTTCAGAACAAATGCAGGCCAACACTGACGGGGGGCTGTTTTACAAAATTACCAGCGGACGCGGTGGAATGCCGCAATTTGAAACCACCATTTCGGAAGACGACCGCTGGCGCATCATCAATTTTATCAGAAACTATAACGCTGACTATGAGCAGCTACTTATTGATGCCCCGCCTGTAAATGCCAAACTACTTGCATCGGTTAACGAGGCTGATAAAAAAGTAGAAGTTTTGGCTGAATATGAAGATAAAGCGGGGAATTTCCTGCAATTGGAAAATACACCGGTTTTTATCAGCGCAAAAAAGGCTTTTGGAAATCAGTTGCTGGGCCAGGCTTTAACCGACGAAAACGGCCGCGCTGTTTATTCTATTCCTGAAACCCTTATTGGAGATGAACAAGGGTTGGTAAGTATTGTGGTTACCCTTGGTGAAAATTATTTAGCGGAACAGGTAGTTCTGGAAAAAGCCAAAGTGGGAAAAATAAAAGATGTGCCCAAACTCATCCGCAAGGAAGTATTGTGGTCAACCAACGAAAATGTACAGCTGTGGTTGCTTTTATCGTACATTGGTGCCGCCGGAGCAGCCTGGATTGCCATTGGGTATGTGGTATTTCAGCTTATAAAAATTAAAAAATCAGGCAAAGAATAAATCGCTTTTTACAGGATGAACATTTTTTATTTGCTGATAGGAGTAAGTTTGCTGGCCGCTCTGATATTTCTGGCCGCATTTATCTGGGCAGTGCGCAGCGGACAGTTCGACGATAATGAAACTCCAGCCATCAGAATGTTGTTCGACGATGATTCTTCGGAAAAAGAAGAAAAAGAGGAAGAAGGCGAAAATCAAAAAAATAAAAAACAAACGAGTTAAACTATATTATGGAAAATCAGAAGTTTTATTACGACAACAAATCGGTGAAATTGTTTATCCTTGCTACAATTATTTGGGGCGTAGTTGGGGTAATTGTCGGATTACTGGCCGCCCTTCAGCTGGCTTTTCCTGCTTTCAACTTCGGATTGGAGTTCACCACTTTTGGCCGGATAAGACCCCTTCATACCAATGCTATTATTTTTGCTTTTGTGGGAAATGCAATTTTTGCAGGGGTTTATTATTCCCTTCAAAAACTGTTAAAAGCCCGGATGTTTAACGATACGCTAAGCAAAATTCATTTCTGGGGCTGGCAATTGATTATTGTTTTGGCAGCAGTAACTTTTGTGCTGGGAATCACCACTTCGAAAGAATATGCCGAGCTGGAATGGCCTATTGACATTTTGATTGCCGTGGTTTGGGTTATTTTTGGCTGGAATATGATTGGGACAATTATTCGCCGAAGAGTTCAGCACATTTATGCTGCTATTTGGTGGTACCTGGCCACTTTTCTGGGAATTGCCATTCTACATGTGGTTAACTCGTTTGCATTACCCGTTTCGCTCACCAAAAGCTACTCCATTTATGCCGGGGCGCAAGATGCTGTAGTACAGTGGTGGTATGGCCACAATGCAGTAGCATTTTTTCTTACTACCCCATTTCTTGGTTTGATGTATTACTATCTGCCAAAAGCAGCCAACCGGCCCATTTATTCCTATAAACTTTCAATTATTCATTTTTGGTCGCTCATATTTTTATACATGTGGGCAGGGCCACACCATCTTTTGTACCAGGCGCTTCCGGAGTGGGCACAGGCACTTGGCGTAACCTTCTCTATTATGCTGATTGCCCCGTCGTGGGGCGGGATGATAAACGGTTTACTGACCCTGCGAGGTGCATGGGACAGGGTTCGAGACAGCGCAGCGTTAAAATTTCTGGTTGTTGCGGTTACCGCTTACGGAATGTCGACTTTTGAAGGACCGATGATGTCGTTGAAAAATGTAAATCAGATTACCCACTTTACCGACTGGACCATCGCTCATGTTCACATTGCGGGAATGGGGTGGAATGGCGGACTGGTATTTGGTATGTTTTACTGGCTCATTCCAAAACTTTTCAAAACCAGGCTTTTTTCTGAAAAACTGGCCAACATTCATTTCTGGCTGGCTACACTTGCCATTCTGGTTTACGCCATTCCATTATATTGGTCGGCCGTTACACAGTGGCTAATGTGGCGCGAATATACGCCGGAAGGATATCTGGCCTACCCCAATTTTCTGGAAACATTGACGCAGATTTTGCCCATGTACACCGTTCGGATTCTTGGTGGTACACTCTTTCTGGCCGGATTTCTGATTATGGTGTACAACCTGGCAAAAACCATGGCAACAGGCAAAGTGGAAGACAACGAAGCCTCGGAAGCCCCGGCACTTGTTCCTGCAGGCCCGAGAAATCCGGTAACAGAAACCATTCACCGCTGGATGGAACGCCGGGCGGTTCGTTTTTCGGTCTGGGTATTTATTGCCCTGGCCATCGGGGGGGCAGTGGAAATCATCCCCATGATTTTTATCAAATCGAATGTACCAACCATCGATTCGGTAAAACCATATACTCCGCTTGAACTGGAAGGACGTGATATTTACGTTTCTGAAGGGTGTTATGTATGCCACTCGCAAATCGTTCGTCCGTTTCGCTGGGAAACCGACCGCTACGGAGAATATTCAAAAATTGGCGAGTTTGTTTACGATCATCCGTATCAATGGGGCTCGCGCCGAACCGGGCCCGATTTGGCACGAGCCGGTGTAGTTGGCGGCCCAATGTATAAAAATGCGGCCTGGCACTACAACCATTTTATGGATCCGCAAAAAATGAACGAACAATCAATTATGCCCAATTACGCCTGGTTTGCTGATAAAGATGTCGATCTGGAAATGACACCAAAAAAAATCAAGGCCATGCAAACATTAGGTGTTCCTTACGAAGAAGGCTACGACCAAAAAGCAGTTGACGACTACATGCACCAGGCACAGACTATTGTTGACGATTTAAAAGCATCGGGGATTGAAATTGAGCCGACCCGCCAAATGGTAGCCATGATTGCCTACATGCACAAACTGGGAAAAGACATTGCTGCACCAGTTGATACAAATGCCATTACAACATCAGAAGTAATAAAAGAAGATGTTCAACTGTTAACCGCCGAAGCCGATATAAATGCTGCAAAACAAATTTTTCAATCAACTTGCGCAGTTTGTCATGGTGCTGAAGGAAATGGAATTCCACCCGCTTTTCCAAGCCTTGTTGATGATGAATGGATTAACGGAAATTCACCTTCGCAGGTGTATAAT
>JAFGDX010000526.1 GCA_016931875.1 Prolixibacteraceae bacterium | reverse complement strand
TTAACTTTCTGTGTATTTAATTGTTTGTAAAAGAGTGGATCATATTACTTTGTGTGTATTTTCAGCAAAAAAAGAAAAAAATTGAACTATAAATGTATTCTGTTTGATTGCGACGGGGTGCTGGTGGACAGCGAATCGATTTCCGGATTTGTTTTTAAGGAAATGGCGGAAGAACTGGGGTTTCTGATGGACCGGGATTTTGCCATCGAAAAATTTGCCGGGGTTTCCATGAAGGAAAACCTGCGGTTTATCGAACAAAATATTGAGGGAGATTTGCCTGCCGACTTTGAGTCGGAATTCAGAAGGCGGACTTACGAAGCCTTTCAAACTCAATTAAAGCCGGTTTCCGGAGTGCGGAGTTTGATCAAAAAGATAAAGGTTCCCATTGGTGTGGCTTCGAGCGGCCCTCAGAAAAAAATAAGGCTGACACTTACAGTTACCGGGTTGATCGATAAGTTTGAAGGGAATATATTTAGTTGCTACGATATCGGAAGCTGGAAACCGGAGCCGGGTATTTATCTTTACGCAGCCGGTCAAATGGGATTTCAACCGGCCGAGTGTGTCGTAATTGAAGACAGCCGGGCAGGGGTGCAGGCTGCCATTGCCGGCGGGTTCAAGGTGTTTGCCCGGGTTTCTGATAAAAAAAAGCAGGATGAATTTGTACAGCTTGGTGCCGCGGTTTTTTCTCATATGGAAGAACTGGGTGAATTGTTAAATATTGCTTAATTTCATACATTCTGAATCAGGTGAAATAAACATAGGTGTGCAATAAGATGATAAAATCGCGTACAACCATTACCGAAATTGCCAGGTTGCTAAAAGTTGCCCCATCAACTGTGTCAAGGGCATTGAACAACCACCCCAAAATAAGCGAAAAAACCAGAAATGCTGTTATTGAACTGGCTCGGAAACTCAACTACCAGCCCAATCTTCTGGCGCTAAACCTGCTGAAAAACCGAACCAATACCATTGGTGTAATTGTACCCGAAATTACGAGCTACTTTTTTTCGTCAGTAATCGGGGGTATTCAGGATGTCCTCAATCCACAGGGTTTGAATATGATTATCGGGCAGTCGAATGAATCGTACCAGGAAGAAAAATCGATAGTACAAACCTTTGTTTCTGTCCGGGTCGACGGGTTTTTAATTTCACCTTCTTCTGAAACAAAAACCTTTGACCATTTAAAGGTTTTGACCGATAATAATATCCCGCTGGTTATTTTCGACCGCGATTGTGAAGAACTGAACGTTGACAAGGTTTTTGTAGATGAATACAAGGGAGCTTTTCAGGCGGTGGAATACCTGATAAAAACCGGTTGCAGAAGAATTGCCCACATTACGGGGCCGTTGTCGCTCTCAACGGCAAGGCACCGGCTCAAGGCTTACAAAGAGGCCTTATCCGCTCATAACCTCCCCTTAAAAGAAGAATACATTGTGGAAGCCTCCGGGTTTGCGCCCGAGCACGGAATTGATCCTACAAAAAAGTTACTGGCACTTCCGCAACCTCCCGACGCTATTTTTACCATCAACGACGGCGTGGCCATTGGGGCAATGTTTGTTATCAAAGAGGCCGGAATTGTTATCCCAAACGAAATCTCGGTCATCGGTTTTGATGACGACCCGCACTCGTGCTACTTCAAACCTTCGCTTTCAACTGTGTGGCAGCCTACCTATGAACTGGGCATGTTATCGGCACGCATCCTGTTAAAACGAATCAATTCCAACAATGATATTTCAAAAGTCCGGGTGGAAAAATTATTTCCCGAACTTGTTATCAGAGGTTCTTCAAAATAGAGAAACCTCTGTTTGAAAGGGTGTTGCATAAATGGGTAAGTTTATTGCATTTCCCGTTTTCAGCTTCTCATTTTCAGCCATTTGATTCTGTTTTGTGCAAAGGTTTGCATTCACATTTTTGAAATTTTATTTGGAACCAATACAAATAAAGGCTTAATTTTCATGTTGACGGACCATAAAACGAATTCACTTTCAACCTATGCTGATTTCAACGCAGGATATTTTTCGAAAAAGTTACGGAAGGTATGGAATAGCCGCCGTAAATGTGTGGAGTATGGAGCAGGTTCATGCCTTGTTTAGCGCCGGTCAAAAAGCCCGTGCACCGTTTATTGTTCAAACCACCCCCGTGGCCCGGAATTATGCCAGCCCCGAAATGTTACTGGCAATGATATCGGCAGCGGCAAAAATCTATCCCCAAACTTTTTTTGCCGTCCATCTCGACCATGGCAACCGTGAACATGCTCTCCAATGTATTGAATCGGGCGGGTACAACTCGGTCATGATCGATGCTTCGCACGAAACTTTTGAAAATAACATTGCCCTCACAACCGAAATCGTAAAAAAAGCGCATGCAAAAAATATATCCGTTGAAGCAGAACTGGGGGTATTGAGCGGTATTGAAGACCACCTGGAAGTAGATGAAAAGCAAAAAAAATATACCCAACCTGCCGAGGTGGAGGAATTTGTAACCCGCACCGGTTGCGATAGCCTGGCGGTGGCTGTAGGGACCAGTCATGGTGCCTACAAATTTTCGGGCGGACAGGGGCTTCAGTTTGATATTCTCAAAGAAATTCAAAAACGCTTGCCCGGATTTCCACTGGTTTTACACGGTGGTTCTGCGGTAAATCTTGATGAAATACAGCGGATAAACGCCGCCGGCGGACAGCTGGGCACCGATGCCCGCGGGGTTTCGGCCAAAGAATTGTTACAAGCCGTTGAATTGGGCGTTTGTAAAATAAATATTGCTACTGATGCCCGTCTGATTTGGTCGCGTGTGCACCGCGAGTTTTTTAAATATACTCCTGCGCAGTTTGATCCCGTTATCCCCGGAAAAACTTATATGAATGCGCTGGAAGAATTTATTCTTGAAAAGTTTGAACTTCTCAGGGCAACCGGAAAGGCTGAGGAACTAAAATAATTGAATTATGATACGAGATAAAAAATACCCGCTTTTGGCCAAACCTGCTTCAGGATTTGGCATTTATCAAAGCATTTTAAAAGAAGAAACCAGCTGGCAGTTTCTGAATTTTCAGGCGCGCTTAATGAAACAGGGGGAAACCTGGAGCGCCAACACCGGCGAAAATGAATACGCCATTATTTTGCTGGGCGGAAACTTCTCGGTAAAAAGCGACAAAGGAAACTGGGAAACCGGGAACGGGCGAAAAGATGTGTTCAGCGGAATCGCCCATTCGCTGTATCTTCCGCGAAACACGCGTTTTGAACTGACGGCGGAAAGCAAAGTGTTGGATATCGCCTGCGGGTGGTGCGAAACCGATGAAGATCATCCGGCTTATTTTAAACGGCCCGAAGAAGCTGCCATCGAAATCAGGGGAGGCGACAATGCCACACGCCAGATCAACAGTCTGTTGCAGCCCGGTTTCGACTGTCACCGGCTGGTATCGGTGGAGGTGTACACACCTTCCGGAAACTGGAGCTCGTTTCCGGCGCATAAACATGATACCCGTAAAGTGGATGACAACGGAAATGTCCTGGAAGCCTGTCTGGAAGAAACCTATTTTTATAAAATTGACAAGCCGCAGGGATTTGCCATTCAACAGATTTACAACGACGACCGAAGCCTGGATGAAATTGCCGTGGCCCGCAACAACGATGTGGTACTGGTTCCCCGCGGATATCATCCGGTGGCAGCAGGCCATGGCTACAACGTGTATTACCTCAATTTTTTAACCGGAAGCGACCAGTCGCTGGCCAATACCGACGACCCCGACCACAAATGGATTTATAATTCGTGGAAAGGCCGTGACCCCCGCGTGCCAATGGTTACAGC
>JAFGDX010000080.1 GCA_016931875.1 Prolixibacteraceae bacterium | reverse complement strand
TTCGATAAAACCTTTTGCTCCGGGCACACCGCCAATCACATCCGACGAATTGGGCGGTCGGTCGTACCAGTACAAAAACTGCCACGGACTGTACATCATTACTGCCTTTGCCAGTTGAGACACATGGCCGCTCATGGTTTCGGTAACACGGGGGGCATAGTAACAGATGGTATTGTCGCCGGCACCGGCCAGCATGCGGGTGAAAAGTGTTACTAAAGTATGCACGTTTGTAGGGCTTTCTTCATCGCCGCGAATGCCCTCCTGGGTCATTAAATTCGGATAAGTGCGCGAAAAACCTGTGGGACGGTATTCATCGTGAATATCCACCATTAACTGGTTATCGGCGGCTTTTTTTACCGCTTCGTGCAGCCAGGTTGTCCACTGTTGCGAACCCACCTGTACAAAACCATATTTTACACCTTTTATTCCCCATGATTTGTAGAGCGGAAGAATGGTGTCAATCTGTTTTTCGAGCGCCCGCCGGTTGACGTAAACAATAATTCCAATGCCTTTGCTTTCAGCGTATTGTATCACCTTGTGCAAATCGAGCGGGCCGGGCGAGCGTGCCGGGTCAACGGTGATGGTAGTGGCGTCCGAATTTTCATCTCCCTCCGGACCGTACCAGCCGGCATCAAATTCCACATACTGCAACCCGTTTTCCACGGCAAAATCAACACAGGCCATTCCTCCACGCGTAGTGAGCGTAACTTCGCGAATCACCTTTCCGGGTTTAATCCACGACACGTCTTCAATGGCACACGGATCGTTCAGGTTTTGCAGAAAGTAATTGTTTTCAAGCAACTCTCCGGGCGAACCGCCAATCATAATTGTACGCCAGGGAGTAGTGTAGGGAAGTTCAACCGTTGGCGAATCGTGAAGTGTGGCAACCAGCGAGTTTTGATTCTCGCCGGCTTGTAATTTCATTCGCGAAAAATCAATCAATTTTGCTTCGCCAACGGCCAGAAATGTATTTCCTGCTTCCACCACCAAAGGGCGTTCGGCCGGTTCTGCTATTGAACTGATGGGCACGTTCCGGTATTCCGATTGTGCACGGTCGGACACCCGGCAACTGAAATCTTCATCAAAAGTAAAATCAGTCAGTTCTTTTTGAATCGTCAACCGTTTGGTATTTTCCCCTGAAAGGAACGTAGTGTTAAAAGCCACACCTTCGTTGTAAACCCGGAAGGTTATTTCAAATTCTCTGCCCGGTTCAATGGTTTCTTTTAAACGAATGGTGGTTTGGTTATACACATCCGGCACTTCGGCCAGTTCGCCGTACACCGGTTCCCAGCTTTAACTGACTTCCATTTCCGAAAACGAAACGATTTCCATGTTGGTGCCAACTTCCTGTCCGTCTTCCAGCAGGTAGCCAATAAATGACGGCCTTACCAGGGTTTCGCTGTTATAACTGACGGAATAGTAATTGTCCGCCAGTTCATCAATCCAAAAATCAACTTTTATTCTTCCATCGGGGCTTTGAACCGAAACGGATTTTGGGTTTCCACAGGCAAAAAACAGGACGGCGACAAGCAAAAAAATCAGGTTTTTCATGGGTAGTAGGTTTCAAATTTGGTATGAAAATACAAAAGTATTGTTATTCAGCGGTTACTTTTTTATTCTGAATTCTGCTTTGTTAAGTTTTCTTTTAAACGCTACTCCGGGGCGGAAAGCTACTTTCACCCCGGTTATTTTGGTTGCATTTACCTGGTTTGGTGTGGCCGACGGAGCCCCGGAAGCGTGCAACGAAAAAATACCAAAATCGCCCATTTGAATGGAATGGTTATTCAGGAGCAGTTCGGGCAATTCACTGGACAGTGCAATAAGTGTGGCATACACATCGGCTTCGTGCAATGTGCAAAAACCGGAGATGCGTTTGGCCAGTTCGTCCAAATCCATTTTTTTGCGGTTACACACCCTCGGATAGTAGCTGTATTCACCCCCGCCTTTTACTCCCGGGCGGGCTGTTTTGATTATTTTATACTCGATTGATATATTTTGTAACGTTATTTTTGGTGAAATGAAATGATGCTTTATTATGGATATGATAGGAAAAGAGTTATTACCACGTTATGTTTCTATAGTATAATACGTATTAAAAATAATTATAATATGTATTAAAATAAAATTTAACAGGTATTAAAATAAATTTTTATAAGTATATAACTATTCATACATGCTTTGAGTTTGAATAAAGCCACTGGTGTTTTGTTTTGAAATCACAGGTACTTTTTGTCATTTTGTTTTTATGTCTGTTCTTTTTAGTTTTAATGCCGGGACCGATAAAACATTCAGCTGGTGACTCTGAGTCACCAGCTGAATAAGGAAGTAGTGACACCCCTGGCATCAGGGGAAATAAAAACAAAATATTCATTCCGGTGTGGATTTTCAGGAATACAACATAAAGTAAAAAAAATGGACCCTTTGGAATTGGCCGGGAGTTACGATCGGATTGCGGAACAGTGGGCCCGGGATATGGAAACTTCGGGATACGGACTTCAAATGATTGAGCGTGCCGTGAAATTCTGTTCAAAAAAAGAAACGGCGCTGGATGTAGGCTGCGGAAGCGGGGGCCGCGTGGTAAATGTGCTTGTAACGCATGGCTTCCGGGTAAAAGGGATTGATATTTCGGATAAGATGTTGCAACAGGCCCGCAGGCTTCATTCCGGTGTTGATTTTATAAAAGCAAATATCATGGATTGGGAAACGGAAGAAAGGTTTGACCTTGTTGTGGCGTGGGACAGTATTTTTCATCTTCCGCTTGCTGCCCATGACCCCGTGCTGAAAAAACTGTGCAGCTTTTTACAACCCGGTGGTATCCTGGTTTATACCCTTGGCGATGATACCGGTGAACACAGCGGTATGATGTACGGGCAAACGCTGGGGTACAGTTCAGTTGGCATTGTTGAAAATTTAAAAATTCTGGCTGAGAGCCGGTGCCAGTGCAGGCATCTTGAGCTAGACCAGTTTCCCCAAAAGCATGTTAGCCTGATTGCACGCAGAATGGAATAACAACCGAAAAGAAGATG
>JAFGDX010000525.1 GCA_016931875.1 Prolixibacteraceae bacterium | reverse complement strand
GCAATGCTTGAAAGCAACACTGCGAAACCCAAAAAACAAAAAGCAAAGGAGATTGTAAATCCTGAAAATATTCCGCATCCTGAATTGTATAAGCTGCTTCGTTCGTTCCGGTATGAAAAAGCTACAGAACTGGAAATCCCGCCGTACATGGTTTTCTCGCAAAAATCGCTGATTGAACTGGTAAATTATTTGCCCCTTGATTCAGCCTCACTTCGGATGATAAACGGACTGGGTGAACGAAAAATCAGCCAGTTTGGAACCGATATTCTTCAGATGATTCAAAATTATTGCCACGAAAATAATATTGAAAAAGGTGAAATTCCTCTGAAAAAAATTCCGAAGAAAAAGAAAGAACCCAAACCCGACACCAAAAAGGTGAGTTTTGAAAGTTTCCGGGCAGGTAAAAATGTGGAGGAAATTGCCAGGGAACGTGGTTTGGCGGAAACAACCATTGCCGGGCATCTGGCGCATTTTGTAAAAAATGGCGAACTCGATGTTTTACAGTTTCTTTCCGAAGAGAAACTGGAGAAAATTACGGGTTATTTTAAAAGTGCTGAAAATAAAAATCTCACCCCGGCCAGAGAGGTTTTGGGCGAGCACTTTAGTTACGCCGATTTGCGGATGGGGCTGAGTTACCTGGAACGAATTCAGAAAAATGAATTTCAGGGGTAATTGTGGCAACCCATGTTACATGAAATTTTTTATTATTTCCACCAGATTTGTGTGAACTTCCGGCCGGGCCACCAGCAGGTGGTTGGTTTTTCCGTCCCACGGATTTCCCTGCCAGTCGGTAAAAATACAGCCTGCTTCCTTTGCAATGACGATTCCGGCGGCAAAGTCCCACAGTTCGTCGCCAACGGTAAGAAACGCATCCGCAGCACCCGTGGCAACCATACACATTTCAATGGCTGTGGTTCCCAGTTTAAGCGTATTGTAAAAAGAAGCAGTGGCTGTTGTCATTTTTTTGAATTTGTTGCGGTGGGTTTTATGGTATCCGTGATTTAAAAAAATCATCGGAATATATTCGTTGTCAAATTCGGGCAGTTGTATTTTTTCTCCATTGCAAAATGCGCCTTCGCCTTTTACTGCGTAATATTCCTTTTTATGAAGCGGATCGATGATCACACCCACCAGCGATTCTTTTCCGTGCATCAAACCTATGGAAACACCAAACAAGGGGATCGACCGTGCAAAATTATTTGTGCCGTCCAGTGGGTCGATCACCCAAATGGGGCCATTGGTTTTTTCCGAAAGACCGCTTTCTTCACTTAAAACCGGGTGATTGGAGTTTTCCGAAAGAATTTTTACAATGGTTTTATCGGCCTCCAAATCGGTAGCAGTTACCAGTCCTTTTGCATCGTCTTTTACATTGGAGGTTTTGGTTTTTTTGAAGTTTTTTTCAATAATTTTTGCAGCGGCGCGGGCTGCCTGCAATGCAATTTGCAATTCTTTGGAAAGGTTGGTCATAATCCTTTATTTAGTTAAACCTCCGGCGCATTTGCCAGCAAATATTCCTCTGCCTCCACATTCCACAACCCTTTGGTTTTGGCTACCAGTTTAGCCAGTCTGTCATAAAACGGGTCGGTTTTCCCTTTTTCTTCAAAATCTGAAATTGCTGTCAGCGGCAAATTTTTGTGCGTATAAATTAATTTTTTCCCTCCCGGAATATTGGGCAGGTTCAGGGTGGTTTCTGCCACGGCATTTAATCCACCAACGTGCGTTATCAACCCGGCGGGGTCGAGTCCTTTTCCCATCACCTCCAGTGCTTCCATCATGTCGTCGTTGTTTCCGCCCGACGTTCCAACAATGTGTGTGTAGGCGTAGTGCACATTGTAAAAATTTAATCTGGCTGAAAATTGCGGATTGGATGGGCCGGCAAAAAAGTTGAGGCAGCCGTCGTGTGCCAGAATGGCGTCGCCCTGTTCCACCACTGGTGTTACAGGGGCAAAAACAAACACATCGTCATAACCGGTTCCGCCCGAAATTTCTTTTAGTTTTTCCACCGGATTTTCAATATTCCCGGTATTGAGGTAAATCAGTTTAATGCCGTTTTCCCTGGCCCATTCCACCGGGAAAATTTCCGCTGCACGGTCGAGGCGGTCCTGTGCAATATCGGTTACCACCAAAAGCGATGGTTTTCGGTCTTCGCGACTTACCACATAATTGATGGCAGCCAGTCCCATGGGGCCAACCCCAGCTAAAATTGCCATTTTCCCTCCTTGTACAATTTCCATCTGGTGAATATACGAACCCGGTTTGGTGTGGTAGTTGGCATGCATGGCGCCAATTACACAGCTCAGCGGCTCGGCCAGCGACGCCGGGTAATATCCGGGCCCGTCGTAAGCCAGCAAACAATCCTGTTCCAGTACATCTTTCGGAATGATTACATACGTGGCATCGCCGCCAATGTATTGATAGGAATAACCGGGAGCGCTTAAAATTCCAACCGGGCCGTTTTCGTAATAAATGGCCGGCTGAATGGAATATTTTTGTCCGGGTTTAAATTTGTGCTGCCACTTGGCGCCTACTTCCACAATTTCGCCGGCAAATTCGTGCCCGATGATAATCGGGTTTTCAGCCACATTGTTTGGCACCCGTTTGTGGTCGGTTCCCTGGGTGGCGGCTTTGTAGCTCGACATACAAATGCTGTCACTTACTACTTTTGCCAGAATTTCGTCTTCTTTAATTTGCGGAAGTTCAAACTCTTCGAGTCGTAAATCTTCTTTCCCGTATAGTCGAATCGCTTTTGTTTTCATATTTATTAAGCTTTTAGCTGCCAGCTTCAAGCTACCAGCTTATTTTTATTTGATAGTCTCTCCCCAATTTTAACAAGCACGGAGCTTGAAGCTTTCTTACTTTAACATATTCTGCCCACCGGTAACAGGAACTGCCTGGCCGGTTTCGTATTCCTGGTCGATAACATAAAAAATGGCTTTGGCTACATCGTTTGCCGTGCAACCGCGGCCGGCCGGTACCTGTGCTTCATAAAACGCTTTTACATCGGCAATGGTTTGGGCACCCGGCACTTTACCGGTGTTGAGGTATTGTACAAACAATCCGTTTTCGGGGTCGCTCCACAGCGGGCCATCAAAAAAGTTACCCGGGCAAATGGAGTTCACTTTAATATGAAACGGCATCAATTCGAGGGCAAACGACTGTGTTAACCCAATTCCGCCAAATTTTCCGCCGGCGTATGCAAAGTTTTTGTTGCTTCCTTTTAAGCCCGATTTTGAATTGATTTGGATAATGTCCATGTACAACTCGGATTTGTGCTGATGCTGAATTTTCATCACCTTCTGCGCGTATTTTGCACACAGAAAATAACCGGTGTAGTTCACCTTTGTCATTAATTCGAAAGTGGCCGCATCCATTTCATCAAGGCTGCCGGCACGCAATATTCCGGCATTGGAAATCATTACATCCAGTCCGCCAAATTTCAGCACGGTCTCTTTTACCAGGTTTTCCACCGATTGGTCTTCCGCCACATTTACCTTCACAAAACAGGCTTTGTTTTTGCTGCCTTTTGAATTGAGTTGGGCTGCAAACTCCTGTCCTTTTTCTTCATTCAAATCGGCCACCACAATGTTGGCGCCTTCATTTTGAAGAATCTCGGCGATTCCGGCGCCAAAACCCTGTGCTGCGCCGGTTACAACCACAATTTTATTTTCCAGTCGCCCCAGTGGTTTTCCACCCAGCGACACCTTTTTCCGGTAGTTTTCCACTTCCCAGTTTTCAATAAAAGCTACTTGTTCCGGAGTCATCGGGTGGCGGCCGCCAAAATTTTCGGAATAGGTGCTGATTTGGCAAAAATCGGTTACCATATCTTTCAGATAAGCCACTGAAACTGCTGAATCCTCGGCAGCAATTACGCCTTCATTCTGAATAAAAATGATTTTTGGCATGGCTCCCCGGCGTAATTTGAATTCGTCGATTTTCGCTTTTGCTTCGGCAACAATTTCTTCGGAAGTATTGCTGTTTTCAATAAAAAGATATTCGGATAAACAGTAAACCATCTGGTCGGGGTTAAACGGGCGCGAAATGCTTTTTGTCCAGGTTTCTTTATCGGAAATATAATTTGAAATGAATGAGTTGTTGAATGCAGTGGCCACTTTTAGTTTTTCTTCGGAAAGTAACATGCGGACTGCCGGCAAAACGTCAATCATTTTATCCGAAACCGGCATTTCATTCAATACCGGGAATTGGGCAAAGGCTGCTTTTAGTTTTGATTCAACACCGGCATAAATCCCATGGATTTCGTCGGTGGAATCGGCCGCTACAAAAATTCCGTGGTTCTGAATCAGCACAATTTGCGGATCGCGACCAAATTTTTGATTGTATTTCCCGATTTCTTCCGCAATAATTTTGAAAAGCACAAAACCGGGATCAGAATAGGGCACAAACAAGGCTTTTTCACCAAAAATTTCCAGCGTTTTTTCTTTGGCAAGATTGCTGCACATCAATCCGTTCACAAGTGTCATGTGGGTGTGCACCACAAACCGGTAGCCAAACAGGTTGTGCAGCGATGTTTCCACCGACGGACGCAAACCCGAAGCCGGGTCAACACGGGCATTCAGCAGTGCATTTTTTACCTGCTCTTCGCGGGTAGCCGAATCTTCTGAAAACTGCTGATTGGGAATTTCGTTCAGCTTTTGGCGGTCGAGCACACAAAATCCATTTTCATCGATGTTGCCCAGGTTGATTCCGCTGGCTTTTATCCACAGATGATTTTCATCCTTGAACGAGGTGTTGCCACCGCCGGCAATTACGTATTCTTTTTTTTGTCCGTAAAATCTCGAAACATCGATTAAATCTTTTATTTCCGGTTTCATGGTATTTTTTTTATCACGCAAAGACGTTCAAAAGTGATGTTTGAAATGGTTCGGCATTATTTGAAATTGTTTGATGTTGTTCGAAAAATTTGAGTCAGCAAGACCATTCAAACCCTCCAACTTTCTTTTCGAACCCTCGAACTTTCACTGATCTAAAAATCTTTGCAATTTTTTTCTGTTTAAATTTTTTCTGAAAAATAAGCAATCACCGCTTTTCCCAGTTCAATAAAATATGCTTTTTCTCCCATTTTTGCTTTTCCGTTAAACAGGTACCCCATCATACCACGAGCGAGGAGATATTGGTGTGCGGCGATAATTGCGGTGCCTTCATAATTTATTTGTTTCAATTCATCATCCAGTTCCACACCACCTTTGCAGGTAATTTTCATCGGGTCGAGCTGTGGTGTGTTGTGCTCGCTGCCAAAGGTAATAACAAACCCGTTTTTGTGGAAAAAGGTTACGAAATCTTTTAAAACCGGATATTCATTTCTTCCGGGAATCAGTTCAATGGAATATACGTCATTTTTGATGAGTTCCTGCAGCAGTTTTTCCTTGTCAGCTTCGTAATCAGTAAAATTACCATTTCCAAAGTCAAGTAAAACCGGGTAACACGGAATTCCGCCGGCATC
>JAFGDX010000524.1 GCA_016931875.1 Prolixibacteraceae bacterium | reverse complement strand
CAGGGAACCAACAGCCGGCTGTTTCATATTCTGGCAAAAATCCATCCTTCGCTCCGGCAGGTGCGGCTTCCTTCGGAGTTGCTCAGCAAAAAACACCGAAACATAAAAATTCGAATCGGGAACCCGGTAAAAGTAGAAGAACAGGATCGGTTTGATGATGTATACCAGTTTGGACGGTTTATAAGGGCCAAAACCTACAGTATGGAATCAAACCTTGAAGTAAAGCGGTTTTTCAATTATTCGCTGAAACCGCAAACAAAACCCGAGCCCATTATTGAGCCGGTGCCGCAGGACCAGATTCTAAAAGAAATTCAGAAAATAAAACAGGATTATACGCTGTTTAACCTGAAAAATTATACAGCTTATTGTGCGCCTTCCAAAGAAATTCCAAATATTCTGAACGAAATTGGCCGGCTCCGCGAAATTACTTTTCGCGAGGTTGGCGAGGGAACCAATCAAAGTATTGATATTGATGAGTTTGACCTGTATTACCACCAGATGTTTATATGGGATGAGGATGAACAGCGCATTGTGGGCGCTTACCGGATTGGCCTGGGGAAAGACATTCTAACACAATATGGGAAACGCGGGTTTTATTTGCACACACTTTTCAGAATTGATGACGAGTTTAAACCCATTTTAAATGAAAGCCTCGAACTGGGGCGGTCGTTTGTGATAAAAGAATACCAGCGAAAACCAATGCCCTTGTTTTTGTTGTGGAAAGGAATTTTGTATTTTCTGCTGAAAAATCCGGAATACCGTTATCTTATCGGGCCGGTGAGCATCAGCAACAATTATTCAAAAATTTCGAAGGATTTGATCATCCGCTTTATCATGTCAAACCATTTGAACTGGAAAATGGCGCAACATATAAAACCGCGCAACAGTTACAAGTTCAGAAGCAACAACCCCGACATCAATATTCTGATGGAGAATATGGAACGCGATATCAACCGGCTCGATAAAACCATTGGCGATTTGGATGAACTGAATTCCGGTTTGCCGGTTCTTTTGAAGAAATACATCAAGCTGAACTCCAAAATCATCGGTTTTAATGTCGACCCGAAATTTAATAACTGTCTCGACGGGTTGATTGTGCTTGATGTTTACGATGTTCCCAAAAATACCATCGAATCGCTGTCGAAAGAAGCCAATGACGGATCGATACTGGAACGTTTTTACAGCAACCGCGAGTAGTTTTGCGGGTAAATGTGTCCGGCGGTTGTCTGCTATTCTGCGTACATTTTCTCTCTTAATTCATGAATTCGTTCATCCGAAATGTAATCGTCGTAATCCATAAGTTTGTCAATAATACCGTTGGGAGTCAGTTCAATTATGCGGTTACACACGGTTTGAATAAATTCGTGGTCGTGCGATGCCATAAAAATATTCCCCGGAAATTTTATCAGGTTGTTGTTAAAAGCCTGTATCGATTCAAGGTCGAGGTGGTTGGTGGGTGTATCCAGAATCAGGGCGTTGGCGCCAGTGAGCATCATTTGCGAAATCATACACCGCATTCGCTCGCCGCCGGAAAGCACATTTACTTTTTTGTAAATTTCTTCGCCGGCAAAAAGCATTTTTCCCAGTTGCCCCCGGATGTAAAATTCAGTTGTGTCGGTGGTGTACTGGCACAACCAGTCGAACAGGGTCATTTCGCTGTTAAAAAATTCGGCATTGTCGAGCGGCAGGTAAGCTGTGGTAATGGTTTGTCCCCACTGGTAGCTTCCCGAATCGGGCTGTTTATGCCCGTTTATAATTTCAAAAAAGGCGGTCATGGCACGCGTGTCCCGCGAAAGAAAAACAATTTTGTCGTCTTTGTTTGCCTGAAAATTAACTTCCTTAAAAAGCATTTTTCCATCAGCGCTGGCGCTCAGTTCGTTTACTTCCAGAATCTGATTTCCGGCTGCCCTGTCGGGGTTAAACAGTATTCCCGGATATCTGCGGGTGGAAGGTTCAATGTCTTCAATATTTAGTTTTTCCAGCATTTTCTTCCGGCTGGTGGTTTGTTTCGATTTGGCTACGTTGGCGCTAAAACGGGCAATAAATTCCTGTAGTTCCTTCTTTTTTTCTTCTGCCTTTTTGTTTTGCAGTTTTTGCTGCCTTAACGCCAGCTGGCTGCTCTGGTACCAGAAACTGTAATTTCCGGCAAACAGTTTTATTTTTCCAAAATCAATGTCAACGGTGTGTGTGCTGATGGCATCCAGAAAGTGGCGGTCGTGAGAAACAACCAGTACCGTATTTTCATAATTCGATAAATAACTTTCCAGCCACTGCACGGTTTCCAGGTCAAGGTCGTTGGTGGGTTCATCGAGGAGCAGGTTGTCGGGATTTCCAAAAAGCGCCTGTGCCAGCAGCACCCTTACTTTTTGTTTTCCGTCCATATCTTTCATCAAGGTGTAATGCAACTGTTCTTTTATTCCCAGGTTGCTGAGAAGGGTAGCCGCATCGTTTTCAGCATTCCATCCACCCATGTTTCCAAAGGTTTCTTCCAGTTCAGCAGCTTTCATCCCGTCTTCTTCCGAAAAATCGGGTTTATTGTACAGTGCCTCTTTTTCCTGCATCAAATTCCACATTTGCGTGTGCCCCATTAAAACGGTATTTAACACGGTAAATTCGTCAAAAGCAAAGTGGTCCTG
>JAFGDX010000523.1 GCA_016931875.1 Prolixibacteraceae bacterium | reverse complement strand
GTCTTTTGCATGAATCAAATAGTAGTTGTGTTCTACATTTTCTGCTCCTGTGTTTTTCTTTCCAACCGAAATCTCAAACGGATTGGTCATGTATTTTTTGGAAATCACCACAATTTCTTTGGGCATGGTTGCCGAAAAAAGCAAGGTTTGCTTTCCTTTAGGTGAATTTTCCAAAATAGCATCCAAATCGTCTTTAAAACCCATGGAGAGCATCTCGTCGGCTTCATCTAAAACCAGCCACTGAATTTCATCCACTTTCAGTTTTTTCCGTTTGATTAAGTCGAGTGTTCTGCCGGGGGTTCCCACAACAATTTGGGCACCGCGCTCCAGATCTTTTATTTGCTTTCTTATGTCGGCTCCGCCATAAACCACGGCAACATTTATTTTCGGCAGGTGCTTTGAAAAGTTGTTGATATCGCTGGCAATTTGCAGCGCCAGTTCGCGTGTTGGGCTTAAAATAAGCGTCTGGGTTGTTTTTTTTGCAGTTTCAATTTGTTGTATCACGGGCAACCCGAAGGCGGCAGTTTTTCCGGTCCCGGTTTGTGCCAGGGCAATCATGTCTTGTTTTTCTTCCAATAAAAAAGGAACTACTTTTTCCTGAATTGGCGTGGGCTGTTCAAATCCGAGTTCTTCAATTGCCAGTTGAATTTCAGGACTCAGCCCCATTTCACTAAATAATGTCATTCAAAATACTTCTAAAAAATAATGGGCGCAAAGGTACTCTTTTAAAATGAATTTCAGTGAATTATAAAAATTTCTTTGTTTTCAGATATCAATGTTAATTTCCCGATCAGGTTTTTTTATTCGGTTTACTTTTAAAAACATACCGGACGAAGCGTTCCAATTTGTAGTTTTATAAACCTGAATAAGTTACCTTTGTTCTCTGATAATATTCACTTCAAAAAACAGATGCATGAATATTAATTTGCCATTGAAAACAGTGTTCTGCCGGATTTTTATTTTGATTGTTGTTGCTGGAATCTGGGGTAAAACTCCTGCACAGGAAACTGACACTATTGTTCCGGTTAAAAAAGATCCGGAAGAAATTCTCCGGAAAATTGATATCCGAAGTATTACTCAACACGGATTTAATTTCTGGAAAGACAATTTTACGGGGCATTGGGCGGGTGTTGATTTTGGATTTAATGCTTTTCTGAATGAAGACTATTCGGGCTATGAAAGCGATTTTATGAACAACGATATTTTTCGTTCCAATTCAACTTACGTAAATTTTATTCAACAAAGTATCGGGCTGCAACACAACCGCAATACCGTTGGGTTGGTTACCGGTTTGGGGCTTCATTTGCAAAGTTACCGCCTCAACAAGAACACAACCATCCAAAGGGGAGCCAACGATATTATTGAGCCACAAACTTTATTTTTCGAGCAAAACCAAAAGTCAAAACTTTCCATTTTTTCAGTTATTATGCCGCTGCTGGCCGAATTTCAGATTCCGATAAATCATTATGAAAACCGGTTGTATTTTTCATCGGGCTTATTTGCCAGCTACCGAATTAACAGCCACACCAAAATAAAATACCGGGTTGAAGGGAAAAAAGAAAAGCTCAAAGTGCCGGGACATTATCATTTACAGGATTTTAATTATGGAATTATGGTGCGTACCGGTTATCGCCGGATTCATATTTTTGCCACATATGAGCTCCGGCCTTTTTTTAAAGAAAACAAAGGCCCTGAATTAACGCCCTTTACCTTTGGTTTTACCCTTGTTAGTTTTTAAAATTTAAATTTATTGTTTATGAAACCGTACCTTTTAGAAGAATCCAACTGGAAACAAATTAAAAACCAAAAATACGAAGTTGCCATTTTGCCCTGGGGAGCAACCGAACCCCATAACTATCATTTACCTTACGGGACCGATTCGCTGGAAACAGGAAAAATAGCGGAAGAAGCCGCAGAAAAAGCCTGGAACAAGGGGGCAAAAGTTATGGTGTTGCCAACCATCCCGCTGGGTATTCAAAACATGGGGCAGATTGAACTTCCGTTTTGTTTGCACACCCGGCTGTCCACCCAGCAAATGATTCTGGAAGATATTTTAAGTGCATTGTATAACCAGGGAATCCGGAAATTTGTGTTGATGAACGGGCATGGCGGCAACGACTTTAAACAAATTGTACGCGACCTGCAACCTGAATTTCCCGATATGTTTATCTCTATTGTTGAGTGGTTTAAACTGTTTCCGAATGACCAACACTTTGAAGAAGACGGCGACCATGCCAACGAAATGGAAACCAGCGTGATAATGCACTATTTCCCGGAACTGGTACTTCCACTTGAAGAAGCGGGCGATGGAAAAGGAAAAACATTCAAATTAAAGAGTCTTCAGGAAAAAGTTGCCTGGACACCACGCCGCTGGGACAAAGTGTCGGACGACACCGGTGTTGGGAACCCCAAAAAAGCATCGGCCGAAAAAGGAAAAAAGTTTTTGGAGGATGTAACAACCAAAATTGCCTCCTATTTTGTGGAGCTGGCAGCTTGCGATATCAACGATTTGTATTGTTAATAATTTATTAACTTGCAAATTATCAGCGAAATAAAATTATTGTCTGAAAATTAATTGTAAACCGGAATGAATAATTATAATCATTAATCAATTTTTTAATCATCACACAATTGAATGACGGGTCAAAAAAACCAATGTATATAAAATCAGGGGTTTTAATAATTTTGTCTTCTAAAATTAACCATTAAATTATGAAACTACTTTTGATTAGCAATTCAACCATGCCGGGAGAAGCCTACCTGGATTATCCCAAGTATGAAATTCAGAAATTTCTTGGTGAAAAACCGCTTACCGCAGTTTTTATTCCCTATGCGGCAGTTACCTTTTCTTTTGACACCTACTGCGAAAAAGTGGAAGAGCGTTTTTCCGAAATAGGGCATCACATTCAGGGCATTCATACTTTCAGCAATCCGGTTGAAGCAATAAAAAATGCCAACGCCATTGTGGTGGGCGGTGGAAACACCTGGCAGCTGGTAAGGATGCTGCACGAGCAAAACCTAATGCCGGCAATTGCCGAAAAAGTAAAATCTGGTACCCCTTACATTGGCTGGAGTGCGGGGTCGAATGTTGCATGCCCTACCCTGCGTACAACCAACGATATGCCCATAACCGACCCCAAAGGTTTTGATTGTATGAACCTGATTCCGTTTCAAATTAACCCGCATTATTTGGATGCAAATCCGGAAGGACACGGAGGAGAAACACGTGAACAGAGAATTTCGGAATTTATTGAAATTAATCCTGACATTTATGTTGCCGGGCTTCGGGAAGGAACCATGTTCACACTCGAAAACGGCCAACTGAACTTGATGGGTAAAAAACCATGCCGGATTTTCAAAAAAGGAGCAAAACCGCTTGAACTTTCAGAGGGAGATGATTTTAATTTCCTGCTTGGATAAGCCTGTTTCAGCCTGTTT
>JAFGDX010000079.1 GCA_016931875.1 Prolixibacteraceae bacterium | reverse complement strand
ATTTTTCAGGAGAATGCCCCGTTTTTGTCTGAATATTATCTAAATAAGACTGAAATGACATGGGTTGAAATCTTTATTTTGGTTGTACTTCTGTTTATTATTTCAAAAAAACAATCTCGCGCAACTTTTTGTTCCGAAGGTACAATCCACCCCAGATAAAAATAGCGACATACACTGGGAAAAGAATGTGAGAAAAAAGCGGATTTTCCACCCTTACATGTGTAGCCACAGCTCCGCCCAGGTAGCCGGTTAGCAAAAGCGCGCCAATAAATGAAACCCGCGGGATGGCATACAAAATTGTACAAAGCAGCAACACGGTGCCAAGACCGGTAATAACACTTTCGGGGTAACCCAAAGTTACGGTTCCTTCTACAACCATTTCGGGTTTCATTAGTTTTCCTACAGCGTCGAACAACAGAAAGAGAATTGCCAACCCACTGAAAATCCAACCGGTAACCACCGGTTTTTTTGAAGATAAATGTTTTGTTTCCATAATGATTCAAATTTTATTATTAAACGGATAAAGCAAAATTCGGGCGTTTACGGGACTTTTACGCTCCGCAATTACGACATTAAACGGGAAATTTGCGACAAACAAAACGTTCGGCCATTATTTAGGATTTATTGTATATGCTTATTTTGAAAAATTTGCCGTGGCGTTTACCCAAGTTGTTTGGGTATCTTACCCGTAAAAAAACGGCAATACAACCTCGCAGGGAAGTTTGAGCGAAACTTATATTTCACCCTGAAGATTCATCAAAATCAATTGGATGTGAATGTTTACGGTCTTTCCTTTTCAACAAAAATATACGCTTGTATGTATCAGAATTACAGGAAGCTATTTCCTGTTTTTAACCATACTTGTATAAAATCTTTTAACGACCTCTGTTTTTTCTTCATCTCCTGCAACAGCGTTAGTGGTAAACATCATCACTCCGCTGGCGGAGGCAGCCAGGCCGCCCTTCAAAACGGTTTCAAATTCCTGTGCTGATACGGTGCGGGGATTGTCGTAAGCCTGCACAATGGGCCAAACTTTAGGAAGCTCACCGGTTTTTATCTCCAGGCGATTACAAAACCAGGTAATATTTTCTTCCACCCATTCAGGCTCCCTGCCCATCCGGGCATGATAAACCATGGGAGAGAATACATCAAAAACATCGCGGAGTTTGTCGTAATCGAGGCCAAGAATCCGCCGGCGGGCCCCGTCAAATTCCTCATCGTTCCAGGGGCAGTGGTACAGGCCCAGCAACGTTCCGGGTTTTACCTCCTCAATAATTTTCCGGAACTGAACCGCCCAGTCGTAAATCACCTCACAACGCCAGTCGCGCCATTCAGCTTCGTGATTGTTCAGAATCCACTGTGCTTTTTCAGGAATGGATCCTTCAGGAATTCCAATTCCCGTTTTTTCGGCAAAAGAAGAAAGACAATGATCGCAAAAACAGGTTTCGGGTAAAATCGGTTCAGGTTCTTCAAACTGGGCGTGCCAGTGCACATAATCCATCCAGATTCCGTCAAGCTCAAATTCGGAAAGCAAATTGCGCAGCTGGTTAAAACGGTATTCCCTAAAACCGGGTTCGGTAGGACAAACACCCATAAACCAGGAAGCAGGTTCCACCTGTTCCCCTTTTTCGTTGATGGCCCATGCTTCGGGGTGGGTTTCAACATAATTTTTCCCGTTGAGGGTGGCAAATTCAGCATAAACCCTTACACCTTCCGCACGCGCCCGCTCCATCATTTCAGTGTTAATGGAACCGCTGTGCACAAAAACGGCATTCACTCCCAGCGAATCAAGGCTTTGTCCTTTGTCCCACAAAGGTTTTGGATGGCCGTAGATACCCCTGATTTCAATTTCCCTGGCCGCCTCCTGATGGCAGGAAAGTAACAAAAACAATATGAATACGGTCGGAATCAGGGAATGCCACGGTCGGAACTTTTTACTGGTTGTCATACATCTAAACTTTTATTGCTAAAACAAATATAAGTGCAAACCTACCTGAAAACCAAACAAGCTGTTTAGAACACCGCATGTAAGCAGGGTGGATTTTCCCAAAAACCGGAACTTTCCGAAAACCAGTAGTGCTCCGATTTTTTGTGCTCCGAAATAAGAGAATTGCATTCGAAGGGAAAAATGCTATTATGCCAGAGGCATCGCTTTGCGACAAACCGCATCACCCCTTATAAAAACGAAAGCGCTTTTTCAATGGCGGCATCCAGTCCTGAAACATCTTTCCCGCCGGCAGTAGCATAAAACGGCTGGCCACCGCCGCCGCCTTTGATCTCTTTCCCGGCTTCGCGAACAATTTGGCCGGCATTCAATCCTTTTTCAGCAACCAGGTTTTCCGAAATCATAATGGTTAAATTGGGTTTCCCGTTAATTTCGGCGCCAAGCACAAGATACAGATTTTCAATTTCGCCTTTTAACTGGAATGCCAGGTCTTTTATCATTCCTGCATTGTCCACATCCACCACACCCGAAATGATATTTACGCCGCGTTCCAGCAGCACCTTGCTTTTCAGGCTGGCTTTCAGAATTTTCAGGCGTTCGCGGTTAAATGCCTCCAGCTGTTTGGAAAGTTCGCTGTTTTCCTTCAGCAGGTTCATTACACTTTCCAGGATATTTTTTGACCCTTTTACGGTTTCCTGAATACTTTTTAATGTTTTTAACTGGTCATTTACAAAATGCTCTGCATGTTCGGCAGTAATGGCCTCAATACGACGCACGCCTGCTGCAATGGCGCTTTCCGAAACAATTTTAAACAACCCGATTTGGCCGGTAGCCGCCACGTGAGTTCCCCCGCACAATTCCACCGATTCGCCAAATTTTATCACACGCACCGCATCGCCGTATTTTTCGCCAAACAACATCATGGCGCCCATTTTTTTGGCTTCGTCCATCGGCACAGCGCGTTTTTCTTCAAGCGGTGCATTTTCACGAACTTTTTGATTGACGATAGCTTCTACTCTTTCAATTTCCTCCTCGGTCATTTTCTGAAAATGTGAAAAATCGAAACGCAGGTGGTCGGCATTTACCAGCGATCCTTTTTGTTCCACATGCGTTCCCAAAACCTGGCGCAAGGCAGCGTGTAAAAGATGCGTGGCGGTGTGGTTGTTGGCTGTATTGATTCTTTTCCGGATATTCACCACAGCTTTAAATGTTTCGTCCGGGTTTTCAGGCAATTTTTCAGTCAGGTGAACAATCAGGTTGTTTTCCTTTTGTGTATCAAAAATGGGTGTTTTTGCCCCTTCAGATTCAATAAAACCGGTGTCGCCCACCTGTCCGCCCGATTCGCCGTAAAACGGTGTTTGATCAAAAACCAGCTGGTAAAATGTTTTCTTTTTCTGTGTTACCTTGCGGTAACGTGCAATCCGGATTTCGGCTTCCAGCTTGTCATACCCCAGGAATTCGGTCTGTTCAATTTTGCGGATTTCCACCCAGTCGTCGGTTTCCTGTGCGGCCGCATTGCGCGAGCGGTTTTTCTGGGCTTCCATTTCGGTGGCAAACCCTTTTCCGTCAACCCCCAGTCCGTTTTCACGGGCAATCAGTTCGGTTAAATCAAGCGGAAAACCATAGGTATCGTAAAGTACAAAAGCATCTTTTCCCAGAATTTCATTTTGATTTTCAGCTTTTGCTTTCGAAACAATATCGTCGAGGAGTTTTATCCCTGTTGAAAGAGTCCGTAAAAACGACTCTTCTTCTTCTTTAATTACTTTTTCAATTAAAACCTGCTGGCTCGCGAGTTCGGGGAAAGCCTCGCCCATGGTTTGTTTCAGCACATCCACCAGTTTACAGATAAATGGTTCTTTAAACCCCAGAAAGGTGTATCCGTAACGCACGGCGCGGCGCAAAATACGGCGGATAACATAACCGGCCTTGTTGTTTGAAGGCAGTTGCCCGTCGGCAATGGCAAACGAAACCGCGCGTAAATGGTCGGCAATTACCCGCATGGCAATGTCCGTTTTTTGGTTGGCACCGTATTGCATGCCGCTGAGTTTGGCAATTTCGGCAATGGTACTTTGAAAAATATCGGTATCGTAATTTGAAGTTACGCCCTGCAACACCATACAAAGGCGTTCAAAGCCCATTCCGGTGTCCACATGTTTGTCGGGCAGCTCTTCCAAACTCCCGTTGGCTTTGCGGTTAAACTGGATAAACACGAGGTTCCAGATTTCAATCACCAGCGGATTGTCTTTGTTTACCAGTTCGCGGCCGGGTATTTTTGCCCGTTCCGTTTCGGGGCGTAAATCCACATGAATTTCGGAACAGGGTCCGCACGGGCCGGAATCTCCCATTTCCCAGAAATTATCTTTTTTGTTTCCGTTCAGAATGCGGTCGCCGGGCAGGTATTT
>JAFGDX010000522.1 GCA_016931875.1 Prolixibacteraceae bacterium | reverse complement strand
GTTTACCTTAAAAAATTTTTTAAATACATTTTTTAGTTCAGCTTCCGGAAATCCGGGGCCTTTATCGGTGACCTCCAATATCAGGTTATTGTTTTTGTAACATGCCTCCAGTGTTATTTCGGAGGCGCCGGGAGCATACTGTGTGGAGTTAATCAGCAGGTTGTACAATACCTGTTCCATGAGGCCAAAATCGATTTTTACCAGCGGCATTTCATCGTCAATTTCCACTTTTAGGTGGAAAGGTTTTAACTCTTCAAGTAAATCTTCGGTTACTTTGTTGATGAGGTCATTTAAGTCGTACCAGTCGAGCCGGACAGAAAAATGCCCGCTCTCCAGCCGCGACATATTCAGCAGATTTTCAATAAGACGGTTTAAGCGCAACGATGCCGTAAAAATTTCACGCGATAATTCGGTTCGGACCTCGTTTGAGCTGTTTGAATTAACAATTGTATCTGATGCTCCCATAATGGTTGATACCGGTATTCGCAGCTCATGTGAAATGGAATTAAACAGGGTTTTATACAATCTGTCCGATTCATCCAAAAATCGTACTTTCTGTGCCAGTTCACCCAGAAACTCCCTTTCCAGTGCATTGCATATCTGGGTAACAAAGGTATCCCAGTAGGTTTTTTGTGTGCCAGTTAAAGCTTCATTTAGCTTCACAATGATAATTCCGGGGTTTAACTGCATTCCAATTAAAGGAAAAAAAGAATATTCACTATCCGGGCGGATATTAGTATACCTGCCCGCTTCTATTAAATCTTCAAATACCCGTTTTGCCGTTTCAAATTCTTTTGAAGGAAACGATTTGATGCTTTTTAGCTTGTGAGAAGGTTGAAGAACATTTTCACCATCCTGGAGAATAATATGTGAATCCAGGGAAAAGTAGTGTTTAATATTTTCATTCGAAATTTTAATTACTTCATTGATTCCATTGGCTTTCGAAAGCTCTTTTGTAATCTGGAAAAGGGCATTTGTTCTTTTTTCTCTTTCTCTTGCCAATTGTTCCTGTTTTCTAACCCTGGTAGTCAAAATTCCATTCAGGAGGACAATAATAAAAAACATTCCAAACATTAAAATATCTTCCGCTTTTTCAATATGAAATGTATAATGCGGAGGAATAAAGAAAAAATTCCATACTAAGGCGCTCAATGAAGCAGCGACAGACACAGGCCCAATTCCCATAAATGTAGCAAGAAAAGAAACCATAAAAAGCAGGATGAACGACACAACATAATAACTCTGTAAATTCGAGAGAGGGATACAAATTAAAGCAGTTACTCCAATAATAACGACTGAAAGGAAATAGTGGTTGATTTTTGTAAATAGTAAAGCAAAACCTGTATGTTTTATTGTGTCACTTTTATACATAGTTATAATTCATTTTTTACACCCGACACAGAAAAATTATATAAAATTAACCGGTTTTAGCAAATTACAAATCATTAGTTGTTTTAAAAATTTTGAAAGGCAATGTATATAACAATGCTCTCAAAAGAGTTAATACCGGGATAATTTCCAGTCTGCCAGCCCACATTTGAAAAATATAGATTAGTTCCAGATAGGGAGACATTGAAGGATCAGTAATGCCGGTTGACAGGCCAACTGTTGCCTGGGCAGAAGTTGATTCAAACAACGCATCTGTAAAGCTAAACTGGTTTTCCGAAAATAATGTTGCAATAAAAGCCGAAATAATTATAAACAGAAAAAACAAAATAGCCAATGCAGCAGCCTTGGTAAATTCTTCGTTCATTTCTTCAGGTAAAAATGATTTCCGGTTTAATTTTATTTTTCGAATCGTATTTTCAGAAAAGAAAGTTCTGTTAATTTGCCAAAGTACTCCTTTTTTTATTACTAATGCGCGTATCATTTTAATGCCTCCTACGGTTGCACCGGACGCACCGCCAATGAACATTGCAAATGCGATAATAAACAGGATTGACTTCCAATCCCACATTCCAATATTTGAAGTTTGCCAACCCGTAGTTGACATTCCGCTAATAAACTGGAAAATTCCTTCCCTAACCGGAGCTGGAACGATTTGTGCTTTAAAAAGTAATACTGATAGAATTATACTGCCAATAATAAAAGCAATAATCAGGGAACGGGTTTGAGTATCTTTCCAAAATTCGCTGATTTTTCTTTCATAGATTACTTTATAAAAAAAAGGAATGGAAAAAGCACCTAATATCATAGGCAATAAGTAAAGGATTTCCATTTTTGCGGAATGATATCCGGCAATACTGTCATCTAAAGTACTAAAACCTCCTGTTGACTGACCTGCCATAGCATGATTTATGGAATCAAAAATATTTTCAGTTATTGGATAATTTGGTAGAATCAAATAGGTGCCTGTAATTAAATAAACAGCAGAAAAAAGGGTTAAAACCAAATAAACTTTCCAGATAGCTTTAGCTGTTTCAATGATTCTGGGTTTAAGTTTTTCAACACTCGATTCAGAACCATAAAGTAAAAGTGCACTTTTACCCGATTGCTGCTTAAAAATAGCAAGTACCATTACAACAAAACCTGCACCTCCTATCCATTGTGCAAAATGCCGGTAAAACAATACCCCTTTACCAACTGAAGGTTCATGGATGGTCATGGTAAGACCAGTGGTAGTATAAGCACTCATACTTTCGAAAAAACAGTGTATCGGTTTTTTAAAGTAAACAAGGCTCGAAAAATCATAACTGACATCAGGTGGAATAAAACCATTCATAACCTCCACGGGAGTAATCCAAGCTATAATAAAAAAGGGTAAACCTCCTAAGAATGTAAGGATTAACCAAGCCGAGGCGGCTATGATTAATGCCTGTGTATGCCGGGGTTCTTCCGCTTTAATAAATATAAAGTTTATAACAACACCCAGGCAAAAAGTAATTACCCCCGATAATACAAAACCACCCGCTGAATACCATTCTCCGTAAATGACGGAAACCAGCGAGGGGACAATTCCAATAAGGCCCAATAGTTTTAATAAGCTTCCAATCTGTTTAAATACGGTTTTAACCATTTTTATTTATTTAAGATTTTTTGATCTCGCCGGAGTATTTTTATAAAAGGAAGGAATAAACAATACCAACAGGGGAAATATTTCCAGACGCCCAATTAGCATTAACAAGCTTAATACAATTTTCCCGGCCTGCGGCAGACCTGATAAACTTATGTTGTGGCCAAAGGTGGATAGAGCCGTAATAGTTAAAAAAACTGACTTTTTTAAATCGTTTGTTATAACCGACAAAACAAGCGTACCAAATACAAGAATAACTCCAAAAATGGTTATAAAAGTGAGAATTTTAAGATTTATCTTCTCACCTATCTTTTTATTGTTAAAAATTATTTCCGATATATTTGAATCAGAAACAGGATTTTCAAATTGCCTTTTAATATTTCTGAATAAAATCAAAAACCGGGACATTTTAATCCCGCCGCTTGCCGAATTTGTTGTCCCTCCGATAAAAATAAGAAGATAGATTAACGGCTGAAAATAGTGTGGCCAGGATGAATACCCTGAAATCTCATAACCAGAAGATGAAAGAAAAGATGCGGTTTGAAAAATGCTTTCTCTTAATATTTCTCCAAATTTATGATTATATTGAAAATGGATGATCCAGAAAAATATAATCACTATAAAAACACCGCTAATAAGATAAATTCTGGTTTCATCATTTCTTTTGGAGATTGACAGGTTAAGTTTGGATAATTTATAATAAAATACACCACCTATTCCTGATAAAAACATAAAAGCAGCCATTGTCGACTGAATGTATGGAGTGTAACCTGCAATTGCTGTTTTGTCGGGCAAAAAACATCCTGTAGATATTGTCCCGAATGAAATACACATACTCTTAAACAGATTGATTCCTCCTGCACGCAATAAAAGAACCTGTAAAAAAGTTAACGCACAATACATTATAAAAACACGGAAAACCAAGTTTAATTTATTTTCTTGTAGTGAGAAAATTTCATACCCCCCAAGGTTGATTTCAGGGAAAATCAACAATAACATAATGATGGTTAAAATACCACCATACCACTGGGAAAGACTCCTCCAGAGTAAAATTGATTTAGACAATGTTCCAGGATCAGGTAATATTGTTGATCCGGTTGAAGTAAAACCTGATATTGTTTCAAACAAAATATCCGTATACGAACTGATACTTTTGCTAAGTAAAAAAGGAAGTGTTCCGATAATAATCACCACAAACCAGATAAAAATGATTAAACTAACATTTTCCCTGTTTGATGAGGTATTATTTCTTTTTTTTGTTGAAATATAAAATGTAAAAATCCCAAAAATCGTAGAAACTAAAAACGGAATTATAAATGGTACCGGTTTTTCGTGATAATGTATTGCAAACGCGGCACAAAATAAGAATGCAATCCCCTCAAGGATCAACAGAAGAGATATAATACCTGTTGTATTTTTCTGTTTTACAAGATGCATGATTCAATTAAATTATGGTTAGGATTTTATCCTCTATACTTTTTATGATTCTCCTTCGTGATAATATTCAATCAAAAGCCAAACAGCATTAAAAAAATAAGAAGAAACATCAATGCTATAACTGCAATCCCTGAAATATCCCAGGTTGTTAGTCCCATAGAAAAAGAATGTTAATTCATATTGCTAAATTGAATATAATTTTATAAAGGTTGTATTAAGATTGTTTTAGAGCAGATAAAGATTTTGTAAAAAAGAATAGTGATTAAGTTTATTGAAAACTCCCCGGAATAATTTTAAAAATTAATCAATTCAATTATTCCAGAATCTTCTTGTAAACAATAGTACGACCGTGTAAATTTCCAGTCTTCCTATAATCATCAAAAATGAAAGAATTAATTTACTGAGTTCCGGCAAATGTGCAAAATTGCTTGCAGGGCCAACCGTTCCGATACCCGGCCCGATACCCGCCATACAAGTGGCAACCGCGCTGGCTGCAGTTGGAATATCTGTTACTCCGGTGGCCATAATAAGAAAACTTCCCACAATAAAAACAATAAAATAAACAGAAATAAAGGTAAGTATCGAATTGTTGGTTTCATCGTTTATGGGTTTTTTATTTATCCGTAAATGTAAAATAGCATTGGGATAAAGCAGTTGCCGGAAGTTTTTCCGGATGTTTTTGATAAGTACCAGGTGACGGGCCATTTTTATTCCGCCCGCGGTTGATCCGGTACTTCCACCCAGAAACATGATGAAAAAGATGATTATCCATGCATATTGCGGCCAAAGCAAATAGTCAGCCGAAGCAAAGCCTGTGCAGGTAATAACAGAAATAACCTGAAAAAAAGATTCCCTGAAAGCCTCTTCAAAAGGTCTTCCGGTTTTCAGAAAAAGAACCGAGGTAATAATCAAACCCACAAGCAAAATTACGCCCAGGTACAATTTCAACTCTTCATTTTCCCTTATTTTACTGAATTCTTTTTTTAACAGGTAATAATGAACAACAAAGTTGGTTCCCGACAGCAACATAAAAATCATAACTACATACTGAATGAAAGGCGAATAGTTCGCAATACTCGTGTTTTTTGGAGAAAAGCCTCCGGTAGCCACTGTTCCGAATGCATGACACACACTTTCAAACAAATTCATTTTTCCGGCCAGAAGTAAAAGGGTTTCGGCAACCGTAAGCAAAACATAAATGGCCAGTAGTCTTATTCCTACCGATTTTATTTTTGGGTGTATTTTTTCCTGCAACGACGATTCCATTGTAAACAAATGATACCCCCCGATTTGGAGTGTTGGCATAATGAGGATGACCAGTACAATGATTCCGATTCCGCCAATCCAGTGGGTTAAACTTCGCCAGAACAAAATGGATTTTGGGAGTGCTTCGATATCGGTTAAAATGGAAGAGCCTGTAGTGGTAAAGCCCGATACCGATTCAAAAAAGGCGTTGGTAAAAGAAGGGATGGCCCCGGAAAAAAGATAAGGCAAACTGCCCAAGAGGGTCATTAAAATCCATGAAAAGGTTACCGTAAAATAAGCGTCTTTTCTTTGTAACTGTGTATTTTTTCCTCGCGGCCCTGAAAAGATTAAAAACAATAAACTTGTTGCGAGTGCAATTAAAAACGACCATACAAAAGGGGAAAGCGACTCAGCATAAACAGAGGCAATTATGGTACAGGACAATAAGGCCAGCGCAATAATTAATAAATTTCTGCTCAGGATTTTAAATATAAATTTCAGGTTTATAATTCTGTTCATGGAAACTATCCGTTCAGTTTTAAGAAAGAATATGAGTTGATGTCATTGCGTTAAGTTCCGGCAACAGTTTTTCCATCATCGCGTTTCAAAAAATCAATGATTGTTTTTATGGTTTTTGTAATGATAATGATAAAAACACTTATCAACAGGATGATGCCTACTATTTCGCAGAATGAAAGCATATTAAAAACTTTCTATATGTTTACAGGTACAAAATAACAGGGTATTGTGTCAGGGTTTTGTTAAAAAAGCGGGAAAGGTATCAAGATTTTGTAAAGATTTTTGCTCGTTTTAAACGGGGGTGGAACGATGCGATATTTGCACAAAAAAGCGAAGCCCTGCTGTTATACTGAATGGTTTTTGCTTATTTTTTCAATGAGCAGAGCTGCTTTTACCGGTTTGGTAATATAGTCGTCACATCCGGCGTCCAGGGCTTTACGTTTATCGGCGTCCAGGGCGTAGGCAGATTGCGCAATAACAACAACATCCGGATTGAGTTCCTTTATTTTTGCTGTAGCCTCGTAGCCATCCATTTCGGGCATTTTTATATCCATTAAAACCAGGTCGATTTCAGGGTTTTCAGTAAACAACTGAACGGCCTCTTTTCCGTTTTCAGCAAAAATTAACTTTTTGCATTTTCCTTTTAGCAATTCTGAAAGATACATTTGTCCGGCAGCGTCATCTTCCGCTACCAGAATCGTAAGGTTTTTCAAAACGGCAGTTCCGTTTATTTTATTTTCTATTGACTCTTTGTGTGATTTTGAATTCATTTTTTGTGCAAAGGGAATGGTAAAAAAGAATTGTGTTCCTTTACCAATTTCAGATTGCAGCCAGATTTTTCCACCCAATGCTTCAATGTAAGCTTTGGCAATAGAAAGCCCCAATCCGGCTCCTTCGTAGGGTTTGGTTATGCTTGTATCAGCTTGAACAAAGCGGTCGAAAATAACTTGCTGCCGGTTTTCTTCAATACCAATTCCGCTGTCTTTTACAAAAAATTCGATGGAGTTATGAACCAGCCGGTAGCCTGTTTCTATTCCTCCCGAGTGGGTGTATTTTATCGCGTTTCGAATCAGGTTTGTTAAAACCCCGTAAAGTTTTTCCTGGTCGGTTTCCACGATAGCCTGTTCATCCGGTAAGGCTTTGTACAATTTAAATGTCAGCCCTTTACTTTCTGTTTCGGGTTTAAAAAATTTGTACAGAAATTCTATTTGTTCATTTATCTTCACCTGCGTAAGTTTGAGTTCCAGCGCTCCCGATTCAATTTTTGAAATTTCAATTAAATCGTTAATGGTGCTGAGCATACGCTGGCCGCTTTTCTGAATGATTTTGATATACTCCTTTTTTTCCTTTCCGGTTAGTTTTGGTTCGTTCAGCAGTTCGGTAAATCCCATAATTCCGTTCATGGGGGTGCGGATTTCGTGGCTCATGTTGGCCAGAAATGCTGATTTCAGCCGGTCGCTCTCTTCTGCTTTTTCTTTTGCGGTAACCAGGTTGTCAATCATTTGTTTCTTTTCAGTAATATCTTCATGAACAAAAACAAAATGGGTGATTGCGCCTTTGTTGTCAAATATGGGAGATATGGAAACGTCAGTCCAGAAAAAGTCTCCGTTTTTATGGTTATTCTTTAATTCACCATGCCACTCCTTTCCCGACTTTATGGTGTTCCAAAGATTTTCGTAAAATTCAGGCGGATGATGGTTCGATTTAAGAATTTGCGGGTCTTTACCTATAACTTCTTTGGGAGAATAACCGGAAATTTTTGTAAATGCGTTATTTACGTATTCAATAACTCCTTCTGTATTTGCAATGATTATGCCCACCGGGCTTTGTTCAACCGAACGGCTTAACAGCCTCAGTCGGTTTTCAATTTTAATCCGTTCAGAAATATCGCGGGCAATACTCATAATTGCTTTATTTCCGTGGTAATTAACCAGCGTGGAGTTAATTTCAACCGGAATATTTTTGCCTGATTTTGTAGTGTG
>JAFGDX010000521.1 GCA_016931875.1 Prolixibacteraceae bacterium | reverse complement strand
TGTTTAGCCCCAGTAATATGTAGCGGAGTGTTTTCTTCACCTGTTCTGTTCTGACGTCTTTTAATGCAAGATAGAAAAATCCTTCAATTTCAGGAAGAATTGTTTTTTCAGTTTTTAATAAATTCAGACAAGAGAGGTGCAAATGAACGATTGTGAGATTGTAACTACTTTTGGCACTGAATCATTCTCTCTTTTCCGTGAATATCTTTTTTCAGATAAATATTTTTGAACCCCGGCCCGGCGAGTAATTTTTTCATTTCGGCGCCCAGGTGTTCATTGATTTCAAAAAAAAGGAAACCACCCGGGTTCAAATGGTTTAAAGCAAGTTCGCTTATCTTCCGGTAAAAAATCAACGGGTTGGCATCCGGAACAAAAAGAGCGCGTGCAGGTTCAAATTCCAAAACATTGGGCTGCATTTTTTCTTTTTCCATTTCTCTGACATAGGGCGGATTACTCACAATCATATCAAAGGTTTTCCACGTGTGGTTTTCCCAGTGTAAAATATCAGCCTGAAAAAAATCAACCTGCAACCGGTTTGTTTCTGCATTCTCGCGGGCGGTTTGCAATGCTTTTTCCGAAATGTCGGTTGCAGAAATGTCAGCCCGTGACAACTCTTTTTTTAATGCCAGCGCAATGCAGCCGCTGCCGGTGCCGATATCCAGAATTGCGGGCGATTTCAAGGAGTTGGTTTTTACCATCCACTCCACCAGTTCTTCCGTTTCGGGGCGGGGAATCAAAACGGCCGGATTTACTTTTAACCGAAGTCCGTAAAATTCGGTTTCGCCCAGAATATACTGAATCGGCTCAAAGGTTTTCAGGCGCTCCACAATTTGTTTTACCGCCTCTTTTTCCGAAGAAGGAAGAATTGTATTTCTGTTGGCCAGAAAACGGGTGTAATCCCAACCGCAAACATGTTCAAAAATCAAACGTGTAAAACCGGTAATTTCGTTTGCCGGGTACAAACCACTTAATTCTTTTTCGATGTATTGAATAACCGCTTGCATTATGTTACTTTTGAGGGGGTAAAGTTAATTTTTCCTGTTGAATGAATACCAATAAAAAATATATGGCCCGTGCACTGGAACTGGCCCGGCTTGGAGCCGGCGAAGTGTCGCCCAACCCGATGGTGGGTTGTGTAATTGTGCACCGGGGGAAAATTATCGGGGAAGGATTTCATCAAAAATACGGACAGCCACATGCTGAAGTAAATGCCATAAATTCAGTAAAAAACCAGGAACTGCTGAAACAAAGTACCCTTTATGTAACACTCGAACCCTGCGCACATCACGGATTAACACCGCCCTGTTCCGACTTGATTGTGGAGAAACAAATTCCGCGTGTGGTTATCGGTACCGTCGATCCCTTTGCCAGTGTAGCCGGAAAAGGAATTGAAAAACTAAAAAAAGGCGGGGTGGAAGTGGAGCTTGGAATGATGGAACGCGAGTGCCGCGAAATAAATAAACGCTTTTTTACTTTTCATGAAAAGAAAAGGCCGTTTGTTATTTTAAAGTGGGCACAAACGCAGGATGGTTTTATCGATGTGGAACGAAGCCCGCAGGATTTTGGAGAGCCAACCTGGATTACCGGCAGTTTGGCGCTGCGGCTGGTGCATAAAATCCGTTCAGAAGAAGATGCCATTTTGGTTGGCCGAAAAACCGCCGGGAAAGATAATCCGTCGTTAACCGTGAGAAACTGGTACGGCAGAAACCCGCTGCGGGCTGTTATCGACAACCGCTTGCAACTCCCCGGAACATTGCATCTTTTTAACCGGGAAGAAAAAACACTGGTGTTTAACACCCTTAAAAACGCCACGGAAAAGAACCTGGTTTATATAAAAATACCGGATTCAGGAAATACCCCGGAACAGATACTCGATTATTTTTATTCCTTAAATATTCTCTCGGTTATTGTGGAAGGGGGGAGCCAGCTTCTGGAAAGTTTTATTGCCACCCGCCTGTGGGATGAGGCCCACGTTTTTGTGGGCGGGAAATTCTTTTTCGGGGGGGTAAAAGCCCCGCAAATCAAAGGTGAACTTGTGGCAGCCGAATGGCTGGACAACGACCGCCTGGTGGTTTTCAGAAACCGGGATTAGAACCTGACAACATTGGGGCTGTTGGGCATAATCTCAATTTTAAGAACATTTTCCACATACTGAAAATAGTAAAACAGTTCGTGGTTGAGTTCAAAGCCGTACTCCGTCTGCGGGTCGTAACCGATAATCGTTTCAAAAAACGAACTTTTCCCCGGATTCATGGCGTTGGCATTCCAGGCATTTACATATTGTCTGTTCCATGATTCATAATATTGCAGGGTTCTGAACTGCGAAGGATTGTTGTGTAACTGATACCAGGTTTCAAATTTGGCATCAAATGTTTCCAGGTCATATTCCACGCTGTCTTCGGCTATTTCTTCCTTTTCTACCTGCGGCACATGTGCCATCTTTTTTTGCGACGAACAGGCCACGATAAAAACTACAATTGCCATCCATAAAAATATCTGTTTCATCGTATTTCACTTTTTTTGCAACATTGGTTGATACGAATTCCATACCAAAATTGTTTTTCAAATGTTTTTTTTTGAAATTTATTCCCTTAATTTTCTGAAAAATACGCAATGATTGAATGGAGTGAATTTTGGCGGATTTTTTCGCTGGTTTTTCTTCTCACCGCAATTCCGGTGGCCATTATGATTGTTTGGGAAAAACGTTCGCCATTTAAAACAGTCGCCTGGATTCTGGTGCTCATCCTTCTTCCCATTTTTGGTGTTATTTTTTACCTGGTTTTCGGGCAGGAATACCGCAAGCGCAAATTGTTCTCCCGCTCGGGAATAAAAAGCCTGGGAAAAATACGGCGGCTTTCTACCATCCAGTTGCGCGAGTTTGAACAAACACATCTAAAACTCAGCGGTAAAATTATGGGAAAGGAAAATATCATCCGTCTGCTTTTAAACAATTCGAGCGCCCTGCTAACCACCGGGAACAACCTAAAAATATTAAACGACGGGAAACAAACCTTTGATGCCATTTTGGAAGCCATACAAAATGCCCGGCATCACATTCACCTGGAATATTATATTTTTTCAGATGATAAAATCGGAAACCGGTTTAAAGATTTGCTCATTGCCAAAAGCCGCCAGGGCGTGGAAGTCCGCATCATTATCGACGATGTGGGAAGCTGGGGGCTGGGAAATAAAAATATTGCCGAACTCAGGGCCAACGGCGTGGAAATTTATCCGTTTATGGAAGTTCGTTTTCCACGGCTTACATCGCAGGTGAATTTCAGAAACCACAGAAAAATAGTAATTGTTGACGGGAAAATAGGTTTTACAGGGGGAATAAATATTGCCGACAGATATATTGAAGGCATCAAAAAAATTGGCCCGTGGCGCGATGTGCATTTGCAACTGGAAGGCGATGCCGTAGCTTGCCTGCAGGTGGTTTTTGCGGCCGACTGGTATTTTGTGATCAACGAAAACCTGAACGGGCAAAAATATTTTCCGCCGTTTACCGACCAACCGGGAACAGCCGTTCAGGTTTCTGCCAGCGGCCCCGACTCTGACTGGGAAAGCATTGGGCAGGCATTTTTTGCAGCCATTGCCAACGCCCGAAAACGGGTGTACATTTCCACGCCGTATTTAATGCCGCCGCCCAACATTGTTTCGGCCCTGAAAACTGCCGCCTTAAGTAATGTGGATGTGCGCATTGTGATTCCCGACAAATCCGACGCCGTTATTCCGCGCTGGTGTTCCTTTTCGTATGTGGAAGATTTAATGGAAGCCGGCATTCGCATCTATTTTTACAAAACCGGTTTTATCCACAGCAAATACATTATTGTTGACGATGTTTTTTCAAGTGTGGGCACCACCAACCTCGATTTCCG
>JAFGDX010000520.1 GCA_016931875.1 Prolixibacteraceae bacterium | reverse complement strand
GGCTTTGGGACTTCAGATAAAATCGAGAGAAAATGAGATTAAAGCTGAAGTGAAAAGTTATTATGTGGAAGTTTTGTATGCACTGTATTTACAAAAATCAATGCAAAATCAGTTAAGGCTTGCACAGGAATTGTACAATGCTGTTTATACCAAATTTGAAACCGGTATGGCAAATGGCATTGATTTGACCAATGCTGAACTCCGGCTCGAAGAGGCAAAAAACGACCTCGACCAAACCGAGTGGATTTTGCACAGGGCCCGGTATGGACTGTTTTTCGCCATGGGACTGCCTGTGGAAGAACAGCAATATTCCATCCAATTTTCGGATACACTGCAGGCTTCTGACATTGAAATTTCGCAAATTATGACCCTGGCGGTTCAGGAAAAACAACCCGATTTTCTGGCTTCCGAGCATCGGTTGCAGGCGGCCGATTTTTATATCAAAGAAGCAAAAAGTAATTTGCTGCCCGACCTTCGTCTGAATATGTACAAACAGGACTACGGCTCGGGGTATAAGTTTACCGGTTTTGAAGTTGGCCTTCGTATCCCTCTGTGGTACCCGTTCGAACAAAAAGGGAAAATCAACACCGTTTTGGCCCGAAAAGATGAAATCCGCTGGCAGCAGGAAGAAATAAGGCTTAACACCAAAAGGCAAATTGAATATGCCTGGCACAACTATTCGGTGAGCCGGTCCATCATTCAAAGATACAACGAAACCCTGCAGGAAAAGGCTGCTCATTTGCAACGCCTTACGCTGCGGGCTTATCAACTGGGAGAGGTTGATTTGTTGAACCTGCTCAATGCACAACAAACCTATTTGTCGAGCGAACAACGATACCTTGTTGCTCTGCGCGATTATTATCTCCAGCTTGTAGCCCTTGAAAAATACCTGGAAGAAGATTTGGTTTATTAGTTTGTAAAAATAAAATCAAAAATGAAGAATATATTTTTTGTATTTATGTTGTTGGGAGCAACCATTTTGTTGTTTTCCTGTGGTTCTGAAAAAACAAAAAACACAACTGAGGATTCAGAACAAAACGAATTACCACCTTCGCTGAAACCAGAAGGAGGAGCGAATATGCTTGTTCAACTTTCGGAAAAAGAACAAAACGAACTGAGCATAAAAACCATGCAGGTAACCAATAATTTTATCGATTATTCAGTGGTTGCTCCGGGGGTGGTTTTTCAGGCGCCAAACCATTCCAGCATTATAAGCACGCCCATTAACGGGCAGATTCACGAGGTGTATAAATTTGAAGGAAGCTGGGTGAGAAAAGGCGATGTGCTGTTTGAAATTCAAAGCCTTGAATTTGGAAACCTTGTTTCGGAATATTTGCAGGCCTTTGCCGAAGAACGTTTTCAAACCAACCGGCTAACACGGTTAAAACAGCTGGTGGAAGAAACCATTACCTCGGCCAGCGAACTGGAAAGGGCAACCGCCGAGTACGACAGGGCGCTTGCATCGTCGCGGGCAGCCTATTCAAAACTAAAAGCCGTGGGGGTTACCGACAATGAAATTCAATTATTTACCAAGGCTGATAACATTGACCCGGTGTTAAAAATTTATTCTCCCATCGACGGGGTAATCGAAATGAATTTTGTGGAACTGGGGCAATCTGTTAATGCGCTCGAAGATCTTTCGCGTGTGCTCGATACCCGGGAGGTTTTAATACGAGCTTACTTATCTCCCGATGATGCAAGGCTGATTACGGTGGGAGATTCGGTCTCCGTTTTCAGACGGGAGCAACAGGAGAATTTACTCAGCGCCACCATAACTTCCATAAACCCCGGATTGGATGAAAATAACCGGTCGGTTGTTGCCAACATTGTTGTTCCCACTTCCGACGGATGGCCAAAACCCGGCGAAAATGTTCGTTTGCTGGTTACAACTTCGTCGCAAAAAGAAATAGTTGCCATTCCGGTTGAAGCGCTCACATACGATGGAAACCAGGCAGTTGTATTTGTAAAAAAAGCAAATTCGATATATGAAAAACGGCCCATCGAAGTTGCTGAAATCAGAGATCAAAGTGTTTTTGTAAACAGCGGACTGAACAGCGGCGAGGAAGTGGCGGTAACAAATGTATTTAGTTTGAAAGCACTTTCACGTTTTGATATTATAGCCGAAGAATAATCAAAAAAAAGGAAGACAAAATGCTTAAAGAAATTATCAATTTTAGTGTCAGGCAAAAATTTGTAGCTCTTTCTCTGGTTATTCTGATGGCGGTTGCCGGATATTTTTCACTGGTTCAGTTGCCCATCAACTCGCTGCCCGATGTAACACCGGTGCAGGTTTTGGTGATCACCAAAGCCGGACGGTATTCTCCTTACGATGTTGAAAAACTGGTGAGCTATCCTATTGAAACGGCAATGAACGGGCTGCCTGATGTTGCCGAGGTTCGCTCCATTTCGCAATTTGGGCTTTCGGCGGTAACCGTTGAATTTGAAGAAAATACCGATATATATTTTGCCCGCCAGATGGTTAGCCAGCGTTTGCAATCCATTTCCGATGAACTTCCGCCCGATGTATCCAGCCCGCAACTGGGGCCCATTACAACAGCGCTGGGCGAAATTTACCAGTATGTGGTTCGTGGTGAAAATTATTCTCTTACTGAATTGCGCGAGATTCAGGACTGGCTGATTGCCCCACAATTAAAAGTAGTAAAAGGAGTAACCGAAATAAATTCATTTGGAGGATTTGTAAAACAATACAATGT
>JAFGDX010000519.1 GCA_016931875.1 Prolixibacteraceae bacterium | reverse complement strand
GGGAAAGAACTTCCAAAAGGACAGAAAGGCGAAATTGCAGTAAAAGGCGACAATGTGATGCTGGGCTACTGGAACAACCCCGAAGCCACGGCTGAAACCATTAAAAACGGATGGCTGCACACCGGAGATATGGGCTACATGGATGAAGATGATTTTCTGGTGGTACTCGGACGTTTTAAAAGTTTGCTCATTGGCAACGATGGCGAAAAGTACAGCCCCGAAGGCATTGAAGAAGCTCTGGTCGACAAATCGCCCTTTATTCAGCAGGCCATGTTGTACAATAATCAAAGCCCGTTTACAGTTGGGATGATTGTTCCCGACATTGAAGCCATAAACCGCGAATTAAAGAAACAAAACATAGCACCCGGCTCGGAAGAAGGCAACAAAGAATCGCTGAAAATTCTTCAAAAAGAAATCCAGCAATACAAAAAAGGAGGCATTTATGAAGGCGAATTCCCAGAACGATGGCTCCCGGCTAATATGGTGGTGCTTCCCGAGGCATTCACCCAGGAAAATGCGCTGCTCAATGCTTCCATGAAAGTGGTGCGCGGAAAAATAACCGATTATTTCAAAACACACCTCGATTTTCTGTACTCACCTGAAGCAAAAAATATTGAAAATGATGTAAATCTGGAAGCCATAAAAAAATGGAATTCGTAACTTTGCGGCTTTAAAATCCGACTATGATTATTGAAACCTTTTCATACCCCCGTGCAGCGGTTATAGGAAATCCTTCCGATGGCTATTTCGGAAAAACCATTGCATTTGTATTTTCGAACTTCACGGTTAAGGTGCAGCTTTATCAAACCCCGCAACTTGAAATTAAACCGCAAAGAGCCGACAAAACAACCTACAACAATCTGGACGAGTTGGTTGACAACATCAATTTTGCGGGTTATTACGGCGGAATGCGTTTGATCAAGGGCATTGTAAAAGTTTTTTATGAATATTGCAAAGCAAACAACATAAAACTTGCTTCAAAAAATTTCACCATTACCTACGATTCAAACATCCCCTTACGCCTGGGGCTTGCGGGGTCGAGCGCCATTCTTACCGCCTGTTTAAAGGCCCTTTGTTTGTTTTATGAAGTTTATATTGAACCTGCCATATTTGCCAACCTTGTACTTTCGGTTGAAACCAACGAATTGGGCATTTCTGCCGGTTTGCAGGACAGGGTGGCCCAAGCCTACGAAAAACCTGTTTTTATGAATTTTGATAAAAAAATCATGAAAAAACAGGGATTTGGAGAATACCAGATTTTGCACAATGTTCATTTTCCGAATTTTTATATCGCCTACCGCAAAAATCTTTCAGAAGGAACAGAAACCGTACACAACAACCTGAAAGCCCGATTTGAAATTAACGAAGAAAAAGTTCTGAAAGCCATGAAGCGATGGGCGCAAATTACCGAAGAGTTTAAAAGTGCGCTTGAAAAAAGGGATAAACAAAAAATGCACGAACTCATCAACGAAAATTTTGACTTGCGAAAAAGTTTAATCCCAATTTCAAAAGGGAATATTGAAATGGTAGAACTGGCCCGCTCGGTAGGTGCAAGCGCCAAGTTTACAGGTTCCGGAGGGGCAATTATCGGGACATATTCAGATGAACTTATGTACAACCAATTACACGACACAATGAGCCATCACGAAATTGAAGTTATAAAACCCAACATAATAAACAACAATTAAATATGATTAAGAAAGCAGTAATTCCTGCCGCAGGATACGGTACGCGCTTTTTACCGGCCACCAAGTCGCAGCCCAAGGAAATGATTCCAATAATAGATACTCCCGTTATACAATATGTGGTTGAAGAAGCTGTTGCCAGCGGAATAACGGATATTTTAATGATTATCGGGAAAGGGAAAAGAGCCATTGAAGAATATTTTGACAGAAGCCCGGTACTGGAAGAGTCGTTGTTGAAAAAACAGGACCTTAAAACGCTGGATAAAATCCGTTCCATTTCAAACCTTGCCAACATCCATTTTGTATGGCAAAAAGAAATGAACGGCCTGGGTGATGCCATTTTGCATGCCCGCTATCATGTAAACAACGAACCTTTTGCCATACTTTTGGGCGACACACTGGTTAAAAGCGAAGATGGCCCGGTAACCAAACAATTGATCGATGTGTATGAAAAATATCAAAGTTCGGTAATTGCTCTGGAAGAAGTAAAACCTGAAATGGTACATCGTTACGGAATTATTGACGGACAACAGATTTCTGAGAACGTTTTTAAAGCAAGCGACTGGATTGAAAAACCGACCCCCGAGGAAGCACCATCGAACCTGGCTGTGGCCAGCCGGTATATTTTCACTCCCGATATATTTGAATTTCTGGAAAAAACGCCGCCCGGAAAAAACAATGAAATTCAACTCACCGATGCCATGAGGGAAATGGTAAAAACAAAAGCCATGTATGGGTTGAAATTTAACGGCAAAAGATATGACATCGGAAACAAACTCGGATTTCTGAAAACCAATCTCGAATTTGCACTGGAAGATCCGGAAATCGGAGAAACAGTTAAAATCTGGTTAAAAGAATTTGCTGCCGGGTTGTAAAAAATTAACCACCCACCGGGAAAAAGAATGAAAAAAGAGGAATAATGCTTGTTTTTTGGTATTTTTGCAATCCTGCTAAAATTTGGCAGGCTTTTACCGGGGCTGACTGGTTTTGACAGCGGGTAGAAGAGGCAGGTAAGCATGCAGGGTTTTGATTGTTGACCCTATAAAATAATAATCAAAACATTAATTGGCGAAGAAAATTACGCTCTTGCTGCGTAACCGAACGAAGTAGGTTACTGCTTTATCCCGGAACAAGGTTCTGGGACGAGACATCGCCCGGGTGCTATCGCTTCGAAGCGGCCCGAACCGGCGGTGCAAGTAAATCGAAGCTAGCGGAAGTTTTGCTCCGTAATTTCTGCGAAAATAAAGGAGCTAAGGTGCTGGTCGGTGGCCCTGATCCAGCCGGCACTCGAAAAACAAGTCGGGGCTAAGCATGTAGAAAGCTTGTGGCTTCCTCGTTTGGACGCGGGTTCGACTCCCGCCAGCTCCACTTTTTTACACTTCATTTGAAATCAAAAAACATCAAAGCACTGAAATTTAGTGCTTTTTGTTTTTACACCACACCAAATAAAACCATCTAAAACCATAATTTAGGTGAACAATTCGGTGAACAAAATTGGCATTCAGTTTTGTTCACCAATTTTGACTTATAAAACTAATTAACAATTAATTACAAAGATTGAAATTTTGCATTTATAATATTAATTTACTAATTTCAGTGAACAAATTTAACCGTTTTTGATGATGGAAAATTTTAATACTTACAATCTGGCATTTGTATTACGCAATGGAAGAAAGAACAATGATGGCAAATCCCCTGTATACATGCGCATTACAGTGAATGGACAGCGTGCAGAAGTTTCAATCAAAAGACATATACATCCAGATAATTGGGAAAATAAAGCCAACAAAGCCAAAGGGTATAAAAGCGAAGTAAAGCAATTGAATCAATATTTGGAATCTCTTAAAGCATTGATGAATGATTACCACACTGAGATGATTAAACTTGGAGAAGAAGTAACAGCGCAAAGCCTAAAAAATAAATTTCTGGGCATATCAGAAGATAGAAGAATGCTTCTTGAAGTATTCGAATATCACAACCAACAATTAAAAGAACTCGAAGGAACCAATTATGCGTCTGCAACGATAAAACGTTATAAAACAACATTAGACCATATTAAGGCTTTTCTTATATTTAAATATAAAATAAATGACATCCCTCTGAATCGAATTAAATATTCTTTTGTTACCGACTTAGAGCACTATTTCAAAGTAACCAGAAAATGCAACCACAATACAACAATAAAATACATTAAGAACTTTAGAAAAGTAATTAACCTAGCGATAAAAAATGAGTGGTTAGCAAAAGATCCATTTGCAAAGTTTCAAGCCAAAATAGTAGAAGTAAAAAGAGAATATTTGTTAAAAGATGAATTACAAAATATTGAAGACTTAAAACTTTCATTTCCACGTCTTGACATCGTTAGGGATATTTTCGTTTTTTCCTGTTATTCCGGTCTTGCTTATGTGGATGTTTTTAATTTAACAAAAAACAATATTCGATTAGGGATTGATGGTGACTTGTGGATCATCACGGAACGGACAAAAACAAAAAGTCAGTCCAACATTCCCCTACTTCCCAAAGCTCATGAATTAATAAAAAAATACAGCCGGTATCCGAATAAAAAGACGGAAGAACATATTTTTCCCATCTTCAGTAATCAAAAAATGAATGCCTATTTAAAAGAAATTGCAGATTTGGCATCGGTTGATAAGAATTTAACTTTTCACATTGCAAGACATACTTTTGCCACAACAGTAACACTTGCAAACGGAGTTCCAATAGAATCAATAAGCTCGATGTTAGGGCATAAGAGTATTAGAACGACTCAAATTTACTCCAAAGTAATTAATGAAAAAGTGAGTGAGGATATGGATAAACTAAAAAAGAAATTAAGCTAATTTGAGGATTAACAGTAAGTTTCAGAAAACGATTGAAGAATTTTCAACCTGAAGTTTCTTTTTCTTTGAAATCGCTTTCGGATTTGAATCCTGACGATCTAAAATATAATCGACTGCACGTTGAGCCAATCCAGAAGCTTGAACAATAAATTTTGAATCACTTTTCAGCTTTTTCAACCAATTGCCGATGTAGGCTGCACTGTTATCGATTGTTGTATTTTCAATGCCGCAGATACCACACAGATAGGCAGCGCCCATTTCAGCTATCAGTTCTTCGATGCTGTAATCACAACTACCAAACTGATGATCCGGAAATTTTTCATGCCGGTTCAACCTTTTCTTGTGACCGACTGCATGGACCAATTCATGAAACAGGGTAGAATAATATGCTTCATCTTTAAAAAATGTGCGTGGATGTGGCATGTGCACGGTATCCAGTAAAGGTATATAACAAGCCTTGTTTTTACCCAGAATTATTTCAGGTGAATCTTCCCAGCTATCAACCAGTTCATCACAGGCACCAATGGGATCGAATTCATGGTCATAATCTTTGTTCGCTGGAATCAATCCGGGGTTTATGCCTTCAACATCGTCAATATGAAACACCCTGTAATACCGAAGAAACGGAATTTCTTCAATGGAATCTTCCTTTTCACATTCAATCAATTTCCAGAAAATGACCATAAACGATTTGGAACCTTTTTTGATTGACCCACCCAAATCTTTAATCTGATTAAAAGTCATAAAATAGGGTCGTTCAAAATTAAAACTCAACAGATACCAAAAATTGAATCCCCGGTAAGGTCTTTTCGAAATCAGGTTACGTGGAATACAGTTTGCCGTTTTCCAAGGCATCTGCCAGGGAACCACTCCTGCTTCCAAACGTTCAACAATCAAGTTTGTAACGGTCTTATAAATATCGAATCTTTTCATGTGAATTGCTGCTGCCCTGCAGACTTATTTTGGCACCCCTGCAAACTTTGTACAAGGAAAATCTGGCACGCCGGTTAAATTTTGGCGTACCTGCATTGAGGTGCGGCGGATTCTAGTCAAGGGTGCATGTCAGTTTTCTTCCTTTCTCTAAGGAAAACGAATACAACAGAAAACTGAACGCACCCGAAGGGCTTGCCCTTGACTTTTCCGCCGGACGAAATATTTTGGCCAGGATTTAAGGGGTGTGCAATAACGGTTATTTACATATCCTCCAGTGAAAGAAAACCAGTTTCAATGTTGTATTTTGCCATAACTTTGTGCTTGAGGTGTTCCACTTTGGCTGCAAATAAATCAGGTTTGAAGTTTTTCTTTTGTCGCTTTACCTCGGCTACAAATGCCTGGTTTTTTTCCAGCTTTAATGCAACGATATCAATTTCATTTTGCTCATTCTTTGGTTCCCACCAGGAGCCAATTTCCCTGAATTGCATACTTTCGGCCAGTTTCTGTTTAAACCAGCGTTCCAGCATTTTGCCTGAATAAGTTAGATAGTCAGTTTTTATAATATTTCGCAGACCATGAAAATTTTTTATTTCAATTAACGACCGGTAACGGTCAAAATAATTGAACCAAAACCGAATAAAATTATCCTGAATTTCATAACGGACCGCCTGTGTCCCTTCTTTCGAAAAAACAGGCCTCTGGCGAACAATGATTTGATAATCTTCGATAAGTCTTTTCAATTGCCCGCCAATACTTTTGTCTCCCAATGCTGATTCAATTTTGGGCTGTGTATTAATTCCTCCTGAAATGGCACTTAGAATGGAAAAATAGGTAGCATAATTTTTCCCAAACTCTTCAATAAGAAGATTTTTTCCCTCTTCGGTAAAAGACGAGTTATCACGGACCATAAATTCAATCATCCCGTCAACATGGAGCCTGCCACTGTCACAAAACAATTCGATATACTTGGGAATACCTCCGGTAAAAGTATATAATGCCAGTAAATCATCGTTAGTGTATTCAGGATAATAATCGCGCATTATTTCTTTCAGGGTAGTTATATCGAAAGCAGATAATTTGATAATATTATCTGCCCTGCCAAACAACGGTTCTTTTGAATTCTGAAATATTTTCTGCATTAAAGAATATACAGAACCGCTAACTATTAAATTCATGTGGGTGCGTTTTCTGTAGCTGTCCCAAATATTTTGCATATCGCTGAATACTGATTCATTGATGTTGTAAAATTCCTGAAATTCGTCGATGACAAGGTTGAAAGAACGTTGCGTAGCCAGTTCCATCAGGTATTGAAACAGCGACCTGAATGATTGAATACCTTCCGGCACGAAAGCATTTAATGAACTGGTTATTAATGGAACAAATTCCGCGCAGAGTGTTGCTTCATTTTTCCGGCCCACAAACAGGTAAACAGTCGGCGTATTTTCAACTGATTTCATGACGAGGCTTGTTTTACCAATCCTTCTTCTCCCCGTAACAACTGTCATTCGCGAAAAATCACTTAAAGAAAGGTTTTGTATTCTTTTCAATTCATCAAGTTCACTTTCTCTGTTATAGAATTTCATCTTTTAAAAATTAATTTGTTACATCTGTAACAGTTACGACCGTAACAAAGATAATAAATTAGCTCGTCAAAACAATTCAAGATAATACACATTAAATAAAAACGACCAAAAAAATCCCGTCAGTTACCCAACGGGATGATTTTATTAAGCACGGACAACATTCAAATGTTCCGCTTTTTGAGTATTCAAAGACTGACAATACAGTTCCTGAATCCGTTCGGTAATTTCTTCCGATTCCAAATCGAAGGCTTCCACATGGTTGAACCAGTCCCAAAACTCATCGAATAAGCCCTGAATAAATTCATCGTCTGAGTCTTTCCATTCGTCCAGCACTACTTCATCGAAATAAAGTACAATTTCATGGTAAGTGACAAATTCGTGCGGAAACGATTTTTTGACAAAGAAACAAGTGAACGTAAATTGTTCAGGAACCGAAAACTTTTCGTTGATCAAATCCAACAGGTAATTCATTTCAACAAGGTTCTTTTTGTAGTAATCCGGATCGCCCACCTGTGCAAATCC
>JAFGDX010000518.1 GCA_016931875.1 Prolixibacteraceae bacterium | reverse complement strand
TCGCTCTTTCCGTTTTTCTTCACTATTTTATAGGGCTTTTCGCGTGAGGTTCCTAAAATGGTTCCACCCAAAGTTAATATGCCCGAAAGCTGGGATTCTTTTAACTCGCGGTAATCGTTGTTTATCAAACCCAGGTATCCGGCGTTAAACCCAATTACCTCCATCCCGTATTCAACAATGGCTGTTTTTCCAACTCCCCGAATGGCTGCATTTAGCCCGGGGCAATCTCCGCCGGCAGTTAAAATTCCAATTCTTTTTGGTTTATTCGAATTTTCCATGTCTGATATTTTTAATATTAACCGAATTTACAAAAGAATACCTGAATTTGTTAATTTTGTAGCCATGGTTTAGGGAACAATGACGTTAATTTTAGAAATAAGCTGTATTGTGAAGGAAATAAAGCATAATTTTTATAATTTCGTTTTACCTCGGAAAATAAGATTGAATTAACCAATAAAAAACAACAAAATGAAAAGAGTATTCGCATTACTTTTAGCAGGAACATTTGTTTTTGGAATGTCATGCCAAAGCGGACAGAAAAAAACAACGGAAGAACCGGAAGAAAAAGCCGCAGTTGAGGAAACTGCCGGTCCGAACGAATTAACACAAGCCGAGAAAAATGAAGGCTGGGTTTTATTGTTTGATGGAAAAACAAGCGAAGGCTGGAGAGGTTACCTAAAACCAAATTATCCGGCCAATTGGGAAATTGTTGACGGAACAATGCATTGCAAAGGCTCAGGAATGGGCGAGGCCGGAGCCGAAGAGGGTGGTGATGTTTTATACGACAAAAAGTTTTCCGATTTTCATTTAAAACTGGAGTGGAAAATTTCGGAGGGTGGAAATTCAGGTATTTTTTACCTGGGACAGGAAGATGAAAAATGGGATAAAATTTATTACACTGCTCCTGAAATGCAGATTTTGGACAACGAACGCCACATTGACGCCAACCTTGGCAAAGACGGAAACAGAAAAGCGGGTTCTTTGTACGACCTGATTCCTGCCGATCCGCAAAACGCAAAACCTGCGGGCGAATGGAACACAGCAGAAGTGCTGGTTTACAGGGGGACAGTGGTTCATAAACAAAACGGTGAAACAGTTCTGGAATATCACTTGTGGACTGATGAATGGAACGAACTGGTAGCTAATTCGAAATTTCCGGAGTTGAATCCTGACTTTGCCAATGTAGCCAAAGAAGGTTACATTACATTCCAGGATCATGGTGACGATGTTTGGTTCAGAAACATCAAAATTAAAGAACTGTAACAGAGTTGTTTTAATAATACGAAAAAGAGGCTGTCCGGAAAGTCTTTTTTACTGTCATTCTGAGCGAAGTCGAAGAATCTTTTGCCTTGATATACAGATGTTTCGACTACGCTCAACATGACAAAAGTGAATAAGGCTTAACTTTTTGGACAGCCTCTTTTTTATTCCGGGAAATAGCCTGAGTCGTTTAAAATTTTTTGATAATCGGAATTATTCATCAATTGTGAGAGTGTTGTTTCCGGATGTTCTTCCATATATTTCCTAACAATTTGCCATCCAATCCAAATGCCTGTCCGCGCAGGCGATTCCAGCGGGAATCCGTTGGTGTATGGCCCGTCGTTAATGTACCGGATAATGTCCATACGTTTGTTGGAATACAGCATTTTGGTTTCTACCAGTTTTAACCACATTTGTGCTTCGTTTGCTTCGCACCATTCCAGTTGCTTTTTTGTGTACCCAATTTTCAGCGTGTCATTCATCTCGGGAAGAAGTGCATCGGTAAAATACATAAGTTTTCCCTGGTGAATCATGTTTCCCAAAAGATTTGTGGCTTTATTGTTTGCATCAAACTCGGTCATTCCCCAGGCAAAGGCAACATCCGAAACGATTTTCTTTTTGTGCATGTTTGCAATTTTGTATTGCGGGGTTGTGTTCAGCCGCTGGTAGTATTTGCAGTGGCGGCCCAAATATTTATCAAGGCTGATGCCAATGATTCCCTCTGCGGTAACAACCGATTGGTTAAAGCCCGAAATACAGGTGTAAACTGCAGGTATTTCCTTGCCAGGGAAATGATACCTGTAGTATTTGAATGCCGTTGTAATCTGATTCTGAATCTCCTCAAAATCAGAAAACTCGTCTTCCACCAGCAATTTTACATTCAAAATCATTGTGTCGGAAAGAAACGCATTTATATATTCAGTAAAGTGTTCATCGTCAATTCCGCCAATATTTATGATTCTGTAGGTAAACAAATCAAAAAAGGCAGGATGTTTTTTATGCAGTTCCAGAAAATCATTCAAAGTATCGTTTTGAGGAAGTCCGAACAATTCCTTCTCAAACCTGATAAACTCAGGTTCGACGCTGATTCCGGAGATGTCAACTTTTAACGGATTTTGTTTGCACGAAAAAATGCTTACGGCCAGCAGAACAAGAATAAAAAATAGTTGGATTCTCCTTTTCATTTTATATGAATTTTAATTCTATACGCATCCTTTGTTTTATTATTGCGAAATTGAACTAAAAATTGGAGATTTGCAATCAGTACAAACAATCACGTTCAGCATGGAGAGTAAGATAAATTTCTGAATATTTCACACACCGTTTTGTCTGAATTCCAAAAAATAACGCTGAAACTAATTATTGAAATCATGAAAGTTGCTCTGGCTCAGTTAAATTATATTATTGGCGATTTTGAGGGGAACGCTGCCAAGATTGTTCAGAATATTGAAAAGGCAAAACAACACGGTGCCGATGTGGTGGTTTTTTCTGAACTTTCAGTAACCGGGTATTATCCTCACGATTTGCTGGAGAAAAAAGAATTTATCCAAAAAGCAGAGGAAACGGTTTTGAAAATTGCAGAAGCGTGTCACGGAATTGCCGCCATTGTTGGAGCTCCGCGGATTAACAAGCAGGAGCGGGGCAAAAAACTGTACAACTCGGCATTTTTTCTTGCCGATGGGAAAGTGCAAAGTGTACACAATAAAACCCTGCTTCCTACCTACGATATTTTTGATGAATACCGCCATTTTGAGCCCAATAAAGAATTTGGCTTGGTCGATTTTAAAGGCGAGAAAATTGCAGTAACCATTTGTGAGGATTTGTGGGATGAACAACCTACCGCAAGCGAATTTGGGAAAGACAAGTTATACCAGACCTCGCCGATGGAGGAGTTAATCCCGATGAAACCTGATTTTATGGTGAATATTTCAGCTTCACCTTTTTCATACAACCAGGAAACCTGGCGAAAAGATGTATTAATTTCGAAAGCAAAAAAATACCATATTCCAATTTTGTATGTCAACCAGGTGGGGGCGCAAACCGAACTGATTTTTGACGGTGGTTCGGTTTTAATTGATGCCAATGGCGAAATAGTAAAGGAACTGCGTTATTTCGGGGAAGACTTTCTGGTTATCGACACAAAAAATCCGGGAGTAAAAACAGGGCAGAAAAAGGCCGAAACCATTGAAAAAATACACGATGCACTTGTTCTTGGAATCAGGGATTATTTTTATAAAACGGGGTTTAAAAGTGCCACACTCGGGCTTTCGGGAGGAATTGATTCTGCAGTAACCGCTGTTTTGGCAGCGCGGGCGCTTGGCCCTGAAAATGTGAGAGTTTTGCTCATGCCATCGAAATATTCATCGGATCATAGTTTGGAAGACGCGCGGCAGTTGGCAGAAAATCTGAAAATCAGATACGATATTGTTCCCATTCAAAGTGCAGTAGATGCTTTTGAAAAAGAACTGGCTCCCTTATTCAAGGGAACACAGCCTGATATTACCGAAGAAAATATTCAGGCGCGTGCACGTGGAGTTTATGTGATGGCACTTTCAAACAAGTTCGGACACATTCTGCTTAACACCACCAACAAAAGCGAGAGCGCAGTTGGTTACGGAACATTGTATGGCGATATGAACGGCGGATTGGCAGTGCTGGGCGATGTTTACAAAATGGATGTTTACGGTTTGGCAGAGTTTATGAATAAAGAAGGCGAAATTATTCCCGAAAACACAATCGTGAAACCACCGTCAGCCGAGTTGCGGCCCGGCCAGAAAGACACTGACTCGCTGCCCGAATACAAAGATCTGGACAAAATCCTGTTCAACTTTATTGAATTAAACAAATCACCTAAAGAAATTGTGTCTCTGGGGTTTGATGAGGAGGTGGTAACAAAAGTTATCCGCATGGTAAATATGAATGAATACAAACGATTTCAGGCTGCCCCAATTTTAAGAGTTAGCTCAAAAGCATTTGGGTTTGGACGAAAAATACCGCTGGTTGCCAAATATTAGAAATATGATATTTTTTGTATAAATTACAATTTTCTAAACACATGATTTATGGCAGTTGCAATGTAAAATAACTTTTAAAAACAGGGGCGGTTTTTACAAAATTTTTAACTTTGATGCTTTAAAACATACAAAGTGATTATATGTTAAATTCAGGTTTGGGAGTAAAAGATATTGTTGATAATCCAAAGTCGATATTTTATCTTTTAAATCAGGAAGAAAAAGATGAATTGCAACATCATATTTCTTTGGCACATTACAGGCGCAACGAATTTATTTTTAAGGAAGGGGACAAGCCAACAGGTTTTCTGTTACTGGTTGACGGGAAGGTGAAAATTTTCAAAGAAGGAGTTGGCGGACGTGAGCAGATTGTTCGTATGGCCAAACCGTTGGGAGTAATTGGTTACCGTGCGCTTTTCAGCGACGAAATTCATAATTCATCGGCAGTAACTCTGGAAGAATCGTTGGTGTGTACCGTTAGCCCGGAGTTTATTTATACCCGGGCCTTGAAAAACAGTGATTTTTCATTTAAAATTATTCGGAAATTATCAAAAGAACTGGGCTTCTCCAACTCAAGAACGGTAACACTTACACAAAAACATATTCGCGGCAGGCTGGCTGAGTCGCTGCTGCTGTTAAAAGAAAAATATGGTTTTGAACATGACGGGACAACCCTGAAAGTTTATATTTCGCGGGAAGACATTGCCAACCTTTCGAATATGACCACCTCGAATGCCATCCGCACGTTATCAACTTTTGCCAATGAAAAGATGATTGCCATCGACGGGCGGAAAATCAAAATTCTGGATGCCAACCGGCTCGAACGAGTCAGTAAATTAGGATAATTACGGTTTCAGCAAAAAGATTTTATTTCTGTTATTATTCCTGAACATACACGCGCTTTACCCGCTGCGATATACCCGTAAGAATTTCATAAGGAATAGTGCCGGCCTTTTCAGCCATTGTTGAAATTGAAATGTTGGGGCCAAAAAATTCAACTTCGTCGCCCGGTTTTGCATTTATCCCGGTTACATCAAGCATTAACATATCCATACAAATATTGCCAATAACGGGAACCGATTTTCCGCGAATAAAAGCCGTCCCGTTTTGGTTGCCAAGTTTCCGGTCCAG
>JAFGDX010000078.1 GCA_016931875.1 Prolixibacteraceae bacterium | reverse complement strand
CTCGCAAACCACAAGCCCCATTACCCAACCCGACGGAAGTATTGAATTTAAGCAAATTTCAAACCTTGCCGCATCCTCTACTTTATCGCTGAACCAATCTATTCCGTCATTGGGGACGAGCATTTGGGCGGGTACTTCGGCCTACGGTATCAGAAATCTGAAAAACGAGGAGAACAGTTTTTCAGGCACCCCTTTTTCTGTCGGGTTTCGGCAACCTTTATTTTCCTACAACTGGATGAAATGGTACCGGAAAACAGAACCCATGATTTATGACGAAGCTCAAAAACAATTTGTTGAGCAAATTGAAGAAATTGCATTGAATTCAACCTACCGTTTTTTTAACTATTTAACGGTACAAACCAATTATAACCTCGCCGAAAGCAACCTCAAAAACAGCCAGGACAACCTGCGCATTTCCCAGACAAAAAAAGCACTGGGGCAAATTTCTGACAATGATTTTTCGCGAATTGAACTTTCGGTTTTGAATGCACAAAAAGCCTTGAACCAGGCACGGATGGATTTGAAAAATGCCGATTTTGAACTTAAATCATACATAGGGCTTGACCAAACCCGCGACATTGAACTTATTATTCCGTTAAATATTACACTTTTTGTGATAGACCCCGATTTGGCGCTGGCAAAAGCAAAAGAAAACCGCAAGGAAACCACCTATTACCAGCGAAGATTAATCAACGCCGACCGCGACCTTGCAGAAGCCAAAAGCAGTACAGGATTAAGCGCTACCTTGCAGGGAAGTTTTGGATTGTCCAACAGCGCCGAGGATTTTTTGGGAATTTATGAGCAGCCGGAAAAAGACCGAACAATGCGGGTTTCGTTAAGTATTCCAATTCTCGACTGGGGCCGATCAGCATCAACAGTAAAACTGGCCGAATCGGAACGTGAAATTACCATTTACGATGTTAACAAGGACATTGAGGATTTTGACCGTGGTGTAATTGTTCAGGTTGAACAGTTTAGTCTTCTGAAAGATCAGCTGCAAACAGCCAACGAAGCAGATAAAGTAGCAGGAAACGGCTACCAGATTGCTTTGAAAAAGTTTCAGAATGGCGAGTTAAGCATCACCGATTTGAACATTGCCCTGCAGGAACGCGAGAGCGCAAAGCGCGATTATATCCGCTCCATCCAAAATTACTGGGTAGCCTATTACCGCTTGCGCGAACTTACATTGTTTGATTTTGAGATAGGAGAAAATATACGGTATACCAATCCGATGCTGGAAGAAACGCCTTATAAATCAGTATTCTGAGAAATATTTGTAACAGAATACGGCAGCTCTTTCCAGAAAAATAAAAAACAACTGTTGCAAAACAAAGCCAAGCAGGTTGAATAGCTGAAGGTTCCAAAACAGAAGCAGAACTGTTGAACCGGTAAAGCAGAACGGCGAATTTGTGAGATGGAGTACGATTCACAGAATCACACTTTTACATATTCACACAGAGATTCAATTTTACACAAGCCGGAAAAGCCGCCTCGCTGAAAAAATTCCTATATTTGCATATTTTTTAAAATCAGCACAGAAACCCGATTTGTATGAGTAGCAAGTTTCAGGAATATAAGCAGTTAGATTTATCGCAAATAAATAAGGAAGTTTTAAAACGCTGGGAAGCCGATGATACTTTTCACAAAAGTATTTCCACGCGCGAGGGACATCCTACATTTGTTTTTTATGAAGGCCCGCCCTCGGCCAACGGAATGCCGGGGATTCACCATGTAATGGCACGGGCTATCAAAGATATTTTTTGCCGCTACAAAACCATGAAAGGCTTCCGTGTGCACCGAAAAGCCGGTTGGGATACCCACGGCTTGCCAGTGGAACTGAGTGTGGAAAAATCGCTGAACATCACCAAGGAAGATATTGGTAAAAAGATTTCTGTGGAAGAATACAACAATGCCTGTCGCAAAGAAGTGATGCGTTACACCCGTGAGTGGGAAGAGCTCACCCGCATTATGGGTTACTGGGTAAATATGGACGACCCGTATATTACTTACGATAACCGTTACATTGAAACCGTGTGGTGGTTGCTCAAAAATATCTACAAAAAAGGATTGTTGTACAAGGGCTACACCATTCAGCCCTACTCGCCCGCAGCAGGAACCGGGTTAAGTTCACACGAACTCAACCAGCCGGGCTGTTACCGCGATGTGAAAGACACCACCGCTGTTGCCCAGTTTAAAGCCATCCGGAATGAAAAGTCGGAATTTTTGTTTGAAGGTGTGGATACCGATTTGTATTTCCTCGCCTGGACCACCACACCGTGGACCTTGCCATCGAACACGGCCCTTTGTGTGGGACCTGCTATTCGCTATGTAAAAGTAAAATCATTCAATCCATATACCGGTTTGCCGGTCACCGTGATCCTGGCAAAAGATTTATGTTCTCTGTATTTCAACAAAAAGAATGAAAATCTGCCGTTTGACGAATACCAGCCGGGCGATAAAAACATTCCGTATAAAGTTCTGGCAGAATATTCAGGAGATGAACTTACCGGGGTGCAGTACGAACAACTGATTGAGTGGGTAAAACCCAAAGGGAAAGCATTTGAAGTAATTACCGGCGATTTTGTTACCATTGAGGACGGTACAGGAATCGTTCATATTGCGCCAACCTTTGGTGCCGACGACGACCGTGTGGCAAAACAACACGGCATATCTCCGCTGATTGTGGTGGATTTGGATGGAAAAAACCAGGCCCTGGTAGATAGAAAAGGGAGATTTTATCCCACAGCCAACCTGCACCCTGATTTTGTTAAGGAATATGTAAACGTTGGAAAATACCACGATTTCGCCGGACGTTCAGTAAAAAATGAATACGATGATAAGCTGGATGACGATGCACCAACGGTTGACGTTGATATTTCAGTAATGTTAAAACAGGAAAACAAGGCTTTTAAAATTGAAAAGCATGTTCACAGTTACCCGCATTGCTGGCGCACCGACAAACCGGTGTTGTACTATCCGCTCGACTCGTGGTTTATAAAAACCACCGCGGTGAAAGATAAAATGGTGGAACTGAACAACACCATCAACTGGAAACCGCAAAGTACCGGAACCGGGCGTTTTGGCAACTGGCTCGAAAACCTGGTTGACTGGAACCTGAGCCGTTCGCGTTTCTGGGGAACACCTTTGCCAATCTGGAGAACAGAAGATGGTTCGGAAGAAATTTGTATCGGCTCAACCGAAGAACTGATGGCCGAAATTGAAAAAGCAATTGAAGCCGGAGTTATGGCAGAAAATCCGTACAAAGGTTTTGAAGTGGGCAACAATTCAAAAGAAAACTACGATATAATTGATTTGCATAAACCGTATGTCGATAAAGTGGTGCTGGTATCACCCGGCGGGCAAAAAATGTTTCGCGAGCCCGACCTGATTGATGTTTGGTTTGATTCAGGAGCGATGCCTTATGCACAAAGACATTTCCCATTCGAATCGCAAGACATCTTTCAGTCTGTTTTTCCGGCCGATTTTATTGCTGAAGGTGTTGATCAAACACGGGGTTGGTTTTTTACCCTGCACGCCATTGCAACCATGACCGATGAATCGGTAGCCTTCCGGAATATCATTTCCAACGGGCTGGTCCTCGATAAAAACGGCAACAAAATGTCGAAACGCCTTGGAAATGCAGTCGACCCGTTTGAAACCATCGAAAACTTTGGCTCCGACCCCTTGCGCTGGTACATGATTACCAATGCACAGCCCTGGGATAACCTGAAATTTGATATGGCCGGCGTGGAAGAAGTAAAACGTAAATTCTTCGGAACGCTTTACAATACATACAATTTTTTTGCTTTATATGCCAATGTTGATAGTTTTAAATATACCGAGACGGATATTCCGGTGGAAAAACGTCCGGAACTGGATCGCTGGATCATTTCACTGCTGAATTCTTTGATAAAAGAAGTTGGTGAAAGCTATGAAAGCTACGAACCAACCCGTGCCGGACGAGCCATCTCTGAATTTGTAACTGAAAATCTGAGCAACTGGTTTGTTCGTCTGAGCCGAAAACGTTTCTGGGGAGCTGACTATTCTGAAGATAAAATTTCAGCATACCAAACCTTGTACACCTGTCTGGTGAATGTTGCCAAACTAATGGCGCCAATCTCGCCGTTTTATGCCGATTTATTGTATGCCGATTTAAACAAGGTTACCGGTAAAGAAACAGATCAAAGTGTGCATTTGGTTGATTTCCCGGTATTTGATAAGAAACTGATCGACCAGGATTTGGAAGAAAAAATGGGAATTGCCCAGCGCGCTTCGTCCATGATTCTGGCTCTGCGCCGCAAAGAAAAACTGAAAGTGCGCCAGCCGCTGGCAAAAATTATGGTTCCGGTGTTAAATCCGCATTTCCGCGTTCAGTTTGATGCGGTAAAAAATATCATTTTAACTGAAGTGAACGTAAAAGAAGTTGAATACCTGGAAGATACTATCGGCATCATCAAGAAAAAAATAAAACCCAACTTTAAAACATTGGGGCCAAAATACGGGAAGCTGATGAAACAAATTGCAGGGGTGGTAGATCAGTTTAGTCAAAATGATATTTCGGAACTGGAAAACAGCGGGAAGTTTGAAATTTTGGCGGGCGACCAGAAAATTACCCTCACAACTGAAGACGTGGAAATTCAAACCGAAGATATTCCGGGATGGATTCTGGCAACCGAAGGGCAGATGACCATTGCGCTGGATGTGAATGTATCCGAGGATCTAAAACAGGAAGGCATTGCCCGTGAGTTCATCAATAAAATTCAAAATTTGCGAAAAGAAAATAATTTTGAAGTAACCGACAGGATAAATCTGGTGATTGTAAAACACGAAAAAATCAATAACGCCGTTTTAAGTCATAAAGATTATATTTGCACACAAACTTTGGCAGCCGATATCACGCTGGTTGAACACCTGGATAACCCGGATGCCAAAGAAGTTGAAATTGACAAGGATGTTGTTACACAAATCCTTGCAGAAAGATTAAAATAAGTATATGTTGTTTGACCTGAATTTCGTATTAAAATTTTACTAATTTAGGACACTGTAAAAAAAATCGGGAAGAAATTATTAAACCCTTTTATCATGGGAGAGAAAAACAGATATTCAGACGAGGAGTTAAAGGAATTCAAGGAACTCATACTGCAGAAGCTGAAAAAAGCGCAGGATGACTATGAAATGTATAAAAATTCGATAACTCTCGGTGATGGGAATGATACACAGGACACATCACCAACCTTCAAAGTACTTGAAGAAGGAGCTGCTACACTTTCGAAAGAAGAAGCCGGAAAACTGGCGCAGCGTCAGTTAAAATTTATTCAGCATTTGCAGGCGGCACTGGTTCGTATCGAAAATAAAACTTACGGTATTTGCAGAGAAACCGGCAAGCTGATTTCCAAGGAGAGATTACGAGCTGTTCCGCATGCTACTTTGAGTATCGATGCAAAAAACAGCCAGAAGTAATTTTATAAAATAATATTGGTTTTTGCTCTTCGGATCATTCAGTGTGCTGAAAAATCCGGGAGCTTTTTTATTTGAAAGGATGAATTTTTCAAGAAAAAGTAAATCGCTTGTTATTATATTTCTCATTCTGATAGTAGATCAGATTTTAAAATTCTGGATAAAAACAAGCATGTCGCTGGGAGATGAGATTGTAATTTTGAAAAACTGGTTTATTCTTCATTTTGTTGAAAATAACGGGATGGCATTTGGTTTTGAATTTGCCGGCGAATACGGGAAAATGTTTCTCAGTATCTTTCGTATTCTGGCGGTTGTAGCCATTGGCTGGTATTTGTCAAAGTTGTACAAACAAAAAGAAATACCTTTTGGGTTTGTGGCCAGTATTTCGCTCATCATGGCAGGCGCCATCGGAAATATTATCGACAGTTTGTTTTACGGAATGATTTTTAACCACAGCTACGGGCAGGTGGCAACACTTTTCCCCGACGGCGGCGGCTATGCCGGATTTCTCCACGGAAGGGTGGTTGATATGTTTTATTTTCCGCTGTTTAGCGGAACATATCCCAGTTGGTTGCCTGTTGTGGGAGGAAACGACTTTTTGTTTTTCAGGCCGGTTTTCAACATTGCAGATTCATCCATTACCATCGGAATTTTCTCGATTTTAATTTTTTACAGAAAATATTTTAATAAACTCGACGAAAAACCAGCCGAAGAAACAGAAATAGATGCCGAAGAAACAGAAGCCGCAGAAGAGCCTTTGTAGGTCACTTTCAATGTGCTGAAATCCTTCGAATCCCTCAATTTATTATACCTTTGTAACCGCTACATCATTTGTTTGATTATGAAAGATCAATTTATCATCTACAACACGTTATCGCGAAAAAAAGAGGTATTCAAACCTCTGGTTCCCGGGAAAGTGGGGTTGTATGTTTGCGGACCCACCGTTTACAGTAATTCACATCTGGGGCACGCCCGCGCTTACATTACTTTCGATTTGCTGTTTCGATATCTGACGTTTTTGGGATACAAGGTTAGGTATGTAAGAAATATTACCGATGTTGGCCATTTGGAAGATGAAGTGGAGGGAGCCGGAGAGGACAGGATTTCAAAAAAAGCACGGCTGGAAAAACTGGAGCCCATGGAAGTGGTTCAAATTTATATGAATACATTCCACCGGAATATGGATGATTTAAATGTGTTGCGGCCAAGTATTGAACCACGCGCTTCGGGGCATATCATCGAGCAACAGGAAATGATTGAATCCATTGTAAAAAATGGTTTCGCTTACGAATCCAACGGCTCGGTGTATTTTGATGTTGAAAAATACAATCAAAAATATAACTACGGAAAACTTTCAGGACGAAATCTGGAAGACTTAAAAACCAATACCCGTTTACTTGACGGGCAGAGCGAGAAAAAAAATTCCTTTGATTTTGCCCTTTGGAAAAAAGCAACACCCGCACACATCATGCGCTGGCCTTCAAAATGGAGCGACGGTTTTCCGGGATGGCATCTTGAATGTTCGGCGATGAGCATGAAATATCTGGGCGAACAGTTTGATATTCATGGAGGTGGAATGGATTTGACCTTTCCGCATCATGAATGTGAAATTGCACAATCTACCGCCAGCCAGGGGAATGAGGCAGTCCGCTACTGGATGCACAACAACATGATTACCATTAACGGGCAAAAAATGGCCCGCTCGCTCGGAAACTTTATTACCCTCGATGAATTGTTTACCGGGAATCATAAAGCACTAAAACAGGCATATTCCCCAATGACAGTTCGCTTTTTTATTTTACAGGCACACTACCGCAGCACCATCGATTTTTCGAATGAAGCGCTGCAAGCTTCGGAAAAAGGTCTGGAACGCCTGCTTACGGCAGTAAATACGCTCGATGATTTGGTTGGTGAAGAGCAATCCACTGTAAATGTGGCTGAAGTAAAAGAAAAGTGTTTTGCCGCATTGAACGACGATATGAACAGCCCGATTGCGATTGCTCATTTGTTTGAGGCTGTAAAAATGATCAATTCCATAAAAGCCGGAAACGAAAAGATTTCATCGGATGATTTGGCTGAGCTAAGAACTTTTTTTGCCAATGTGGTATTTGATGTGCTGGGGTTGAAACCGGAAAAAGCAACCGGTTCGGGAAGCAATGAGATTTTAAAAGGAGCCATTGATTTGTTGCTGAACCTGCGTATGGAAGCTAAAGCCAGTAAAGACTGGGGAACAGCTGACAAAATCAGAAACGAATTAAATACTTTGGGTGTGGAAATAAAAGATACCAAAGACGGATTTGAATGGTCACTGAAAGAATTGTAAAATCATTAAATATAGGTCATGTTTTCAGGAATTGTAGAAGAATTCGGAACAGTTGTAAAAATTGAAAAGGAGCAGGAAAATGTTCATTTCACCTTAACCTGCTCATTTGCCAATGAGTTAAAAGTCGATCAGAGCCTGTCGCACAACGGGGTTTGTTTAACCGTTGTTAAAGTGGATAAGGATGCAAAAACCTACAAAGTAACCGCCATTAAAGAAACGCTGCTAAAATCAAATCTCGGTTTGCTTGAAGAAGGTTCGAAAGTGAATCTCGAACGAAGTATGATGATGAACGGACGCCTTGACGGGCACATTGTTCAGGGGCATGTCGATCAAACCGCAACTTGTGTAAAAGTAGAAGAAGCCGACGGAAGCTGGTATTATACTTTTGAATATAACTTTGATATTGAAAAGGCCCGGCAAGGTTACATGACGGTTGAAAAGGGGTCGGTTACGGTAAATGGCGTGAGTTTAACTGTTGTCAATTCAAAAGACAATTCATTTCAGGTGGCCATTATTCCGTTTACACACGAAGTAACCAATTTTCACACGTTTAAAGAAGGAACGGTGGTAAATCTCGAGTTTGACATCATTGGGAAATATTTGAGCAAACTAAATTCATACAACAAATAGGCTGCTATTTATTAGGGCAAGAGGTCCGGACTATTTCCGGGCCTTTTTTGTTTAGTTTTTTCTGAACATAAATAAACACATTCTGTTTTATTTTAAAATTGAATTCACTAACTTTTAGGAATGAGTAAAACAGCATTTATTACAGGCGCATCAAAACGAGTGGGTAAAGCTTTGGCAGAACATTTGGCATCCGCCGGCTGGAGTGTAATTATTCATTTTAATTCATCGGAAAAGGAGGCTCATGAACTGGCACTGTCATTAACGCAAAAATTTCCACAACAAAATTTTGAAACAATAAAGGCAAATCTTTCTGAAATGAATGAAGTTGAAAATTTGATTTCCGGTGTGGTTGAAAAGTACGGAAAATTTGAGTTGCTGGTGAACAATGCCTCTGTTTTTGATCCTGGCTATATCGCAGAAACAGATACCAAACTGTTTGATTTGCAGATGAATGTTAACTTAAAAGCGCCTTTTTTTCTGATGCGGGATTTCGCCCGGTCGTGTAAAGAAGGAAATATTATCAATTTTGTTGATACCCGGATTACAACCAACAAATCGAATTTTGCAGCCTATTCCATCTCAAAAAAAGCCTTGTGGGATTTGACAAAAATGGCGGCTCTTGAATTTGCACCCAAAATCAGGGTGAATGCAATTGCGCCGGGAGTAACCCTTCCGCCGGAGGACAAGGATGAAACCTACCTGCAAAAATTAGCCGGTAATATTCCGATGAAAAAACCGGGTGGGTTAATCCCAATTTTACGGAGTTTCGATTATATTTTACAAAACGAACACCTTACCGGGCAGCTGCTTTTTGCCGATGGCGGTGAAAATCTTGGACAAAACGTTTGAAAAATGGCAAAAATAAAAATTAAAGATCTGCTGATAAGAACCTACATTGGTTTTAATCCGGAAGAACTGGTCAACAAGCAGGATGTTATTATCAATATGGAAATTGAAGCAAATATTCCGGAAGATGCCCTTAAAAAAGATGAACCAGAGGATATTTTCGATTATAAAACAATAACAAAAAAGATAATCACGCACGTGCAGGAAGGCAGGTTTAAATTACTGGAAGTGCTCACGCAAAGTATTCTGGATTTAATAATGGAAGATGAAAAAGTGACCTGGGCCAGGGTAGAGGTTGACAAGCCACATGCACTGCGTTTTGCCCAATCGGTTTCTATTGAGATGGAGGCAAAAAAATGAATTGTGTTGTTATTGGCATCGGGTCGAATATTGAAGCAGAAAAGAATATTCCGGTAATGCTCGAAATTCTGGAACAGAAAGTAAAAGTGCTAAAAGTGTCTTCTTTTATTAAAACAAAACCCATTGGAATAAAAAACCAGCCCGATTTTACCAACGGAGCCGTTAAAATTAAAACCGACCTGAACCGGGAAAACCTTGCAAAAATGCTGAAATCAATTGAAGACATGATGGGAAGGGATCGCAGTCAGGTTAAATTTGGTCCCAGGTGTATTGATCTTGACATTGTAGTGTGGAACGGCGACATTGTAGATCAGGATTACTATACGCGTGATTTTCTGAGAAGCAGCGTTGGCGAAGTGTTGTGAAAATTATACATCCTAAAATTGCAGCAAACTGGCGTAGTGATTGTTGAACTGGTTAAAATCATACGGATAATCTTCGCCCATATTTTCCCTGTATTTCAAAAGAAATGATTTGAAGTTGAATTTGGCAAGATGAATATTGTTCATTTTTTGCAACACAAGTATTTGCATATAAACAGCTTCTTCACTCATGTCATCGTATTCCAGAATCCTTCGTGAAATGGAGTCGATTTTATCCAGTTTGTTTTCTTTAAAATAAATGGTGGCCAGTTTTAACAAATTGTCCATAACCTGGTTGCCTGTTAATCCCCGTATTTCATCAAGCCACGGCCAATCCATTTCTTTTAAAAAACGGCCCTTTTTTACCAGCTGAAAAAAGGACTCCAACTCTGTTTTAGACATTTCTCCGGGGATTTGGCAAAGCTGATAGGCTTCAATAAAATCGCAAAAAAAGCGGGGATGCGTTTTAATTTGCAAAAATCCATTTTGGGTCACCACTTCAATACCTTCAAGACGGTTTAAAATCCGGCGCAGTTTGTTTAGTGTAACTGCCCGGTTGTTGGCCCTGTTTTTCGAAGAAATTCCCGGCCAAAGATGTTCATTGATTTCACTAATGCTTGCCCCGTTTCCGTTTTTCATGGTGTAAATAAGAACAAAGAGAAACAGTTCACGCACTTTGGGGGTAAACAGGTCGGAAATATCTTTGGCATTTTTGTCAAGCACCAGAAACTTTCCAAACAGCCTGATTTGGTTGGCCGTATTTGCCCCTGGCAAATGAACAGTTGTGGATGTTTTTCGGGAATAGCTGCGTTTTATAAAAACAATAACAAGGGCCAGAAATAAAATTAAAATAAAAATGGCAGCGATGAATTTTGCACTAAAACTTTCGATAAAACGATCGGTTTCAATTTCTTTCGGAACAACCACATTTTCATTTAGCGCCAAACGATTAATTTCTTCAACCCCAAGCGGACGGGTCCAAAAATACAGATCATCAATATACCCGCGCAGGCTGGCACCGCTTGATAATGCGCTGCCAATATGAATATTTTCGGTTCCCGAAAACGGTGGATGCCCGTCGGAACTTCCAATATTTTTACCATTCAGGAAAATTGCCTGCTCGCCGGTCTCAATAATATACCGCCAAACCAGGTGGTACCAAATGTTGGGTTGCAGAACTTCCTCCGACACATAATCGTTGGCATAAAGACCAAAATAGGGGTGCCCTGAACGTAAGATTAAATGAAAGCCTTTTCTGTAGCCGCTTTCATTGTTTCCAATAATGGCGTTGTCGCCAAATTCAAGTATTTCAGTAAATTTCACAAAACAACTAACCGTAAAACTGCTGTTGCGTAAACCATAATTTTCCGGGTTTCCCAGGTTAATGTTTGAGTTTTCGGGGAGTTTTAAAACATTCCCTCTTTCAATATCCTGGGTGAATGAGTAGTTTTCGCCACTATATATGTTGGTTGGGTCGATTGAGTTTATGATTTCATTTTCAAAATTGAAACTTCCCGAAATTCCCTCCGATAAAAGAGTAGGTGTAGCTATAATGGAATAACTTTCAGGGACTTCCATTTCTCCGGTAACAACAATTTGTTGTGGTGTCATATTAAATCCCGG
>JAFGDX010000517.1 GCA_016931875.1 Prolixibacteraceae bacterium | reverse complement strand
TTCATTTTCTATATTATCCTGCCATATTCCTTCGTTAATCATCCAGTTCTCAAGTTCCAAACCCGTTTCAATTTCTTCTGCAAAACCGGCATTCAAATTCCACGATTGGGTGTTGGTCATCCAGTCTTCGAGTACCAGGGTTGCTTCTGTTTCCTGAAAAAATTCTGTCTTGTTGATCCAATTTGAATTCCAAATGGTTTCATCTGTCATCCAATTTTCCAACTGAAGTGTTGCTTCAATGGTTGCATGGCTTGAGGCTTTTGTTTCTGTTCCTTCTGCTTTTACATTTATAACCATTAATAAAAGTGCGATAAATGTTGATGCTGCGATTTGATGTACTGTAGTTTTCATTTTCTTTTCATTTTTGTTTGATTCAAAGCTACACTCAAAACAGAAGCGATAAAAATGAAATAGAAGTACCGGCCATTTTTATCGACGGAACCGGGATTTATCCCGTTGGGAAAATCAATTTTTATAGAAATGATGAATAGAGTGTCTGAAAAATAAAAAAGCCGGTTTTTAACCGGCTTTCAAGTAGCGGGGGCAGGACTTGAACCTACGACCTTTGGGTTATGAGCCCAACGAGCTGCCAACTGCTCCACCCCGCAATATATTTTTATTTCAATGAAACTTCTCTCGTAACGGGTTGCAAATATAATAGCTTTTCCGGAATCTGCAAAACTTCGTTTCAGAATATTCAGGAAGTAAAAAACAATTTTTTGCGACGTACTGTAATTCCCGATTTTTTTTACGAAATTTAAACTTCATGTTTTTAAAACTAAATCTAATAATTATGAGTTCAAATCAAACAAGGAGGAAATTTATCAAAAATTCAGCGGCAACAACTGCAGCTGCTTTAACCATTCCGAGCATAATTCCGGCAAGGGCTTTTGGGGCCAACGACCGGATTAATGCCGCCGTTCTGGGGATAAATGGTCGTGGAAAAAGCCACATCCAGGGATTTATGGTACAGGACAATGTTGAAGTAACCACATTGTGTGACCCGGATATGAACCTGTTAAAACAACGACAAAAGGATTTTAAGGATAAATACGACAAAGATGTTGCTCTGGAGCAGGACCTCAGAAGGGTGATAGATAACAAAGACATTGATGTTATCAGTATTGCAACACCAAACCATTGGCACTCGCTGGCCGTAATATGGGCATGCCAGGCAGGAAAAGACTCGTATGTTGAAAAACCCGGGTCGCATAATATTTGGGAAGGCCGGAAAATGGTGGAAGCAGCACAAAAATACGACCGCATCGTTCAACACGGTGTTCAGTTGCGCAGTTCTCCGGCTGTGAACGAAGCCATTGGTCTTTTACGCGACGGATACATTGGCCGTGTATATATGGCACGCGGATTGGTTTTCCGTTGGCGGCCAAGCATTGGAAATCAGGGATTTGAACCTGTTCCTGACGGAATTGATTATGACCTGTGGACCGGCCCTGCAATGAAACAGCCTTTCTCAAGAAACCTGGTGCATTATAACTGGCACTGGAATTGGGAATATGGTAACGGCGATGTTGGCAACCAGGGAATTCACGAAACCGATTTGTGCATGTGGGGACTTGATGTTGGCTTGCCTACCAAAATTACTTCCATGGGTGGTAAGTTTCTTTGGGACGATGCCAAAGAAGTTCCTGAAGTTCTTACATCGGTTTATCATTACCCGGAAGAAAATAAAATTATTCAGTTTGAAGTTCGCCCGTGGTGCACCAACACAGAGGAAGGAGTTACGGTTGGTAACATTTTTTATGGTGATAAAGGTGTTCTGGTAGTGGATGGATACGACAGCTATAAAACCTACCTGGGCCAAAACAGAGAACCGGGCAAATCGGGAAGCGACGGAGAAATGGCAGGCACCGAAATGGACAGAGGAGCAGGAGGTACCGACGGACATTTTACCAACTTTATCAAAGCTGTGCGCGCCCATGACAAAACCATCCTGAACGGACCGGTTGAAACCGCACACCTCTCATCTGGGCTGGCACATTTGGGTAACATTGCTTACCGTTTGGGCCGCGTGTTAACTTTCGACCCGGATGTTGAACGTTTTGTAAACGACCCGGAAGCCGATAAAATGCTTACCCGAAACTACAGGGAGCCTTTTGTTGTGCCTGAAAAAGTATAATTTTTTGCTGAAAACATAAAATGCCTCGGAAACGGGGCATTTTTTTTTACAATCCACCTGAAATCTTTCCACCCAAAGTCAAATCTTCGGGAGGCATTTCATCCCGTTCTGAAAAATAAAACAACCTTGACTGATGTGGTTCTAATTCTACATTGATTTGAAAAAGAGCCCCAAAACCCATCCGGGGTTCAGGATACCAGCCAAAAACAAATACCGACTCTTTGTCAATCAAATCTTCAATGGTAAAAGTTTGATTAACCGCCACATTCTTATCATTAAAAAAAAGTACGCCCCAACTCCGGGTTTGTTTGTAAACTCTTACCGCTACTTTTATTTCAGTGTCATCGGGCCAAAAAGGTAAATAGGCATTTTGTTGCCGTTTATTGGGTTCCAAAAAGCGAAAAAACTGCAGCTGCCCGTTATCAAGCGTAGTTAAATTTTCGGTGGTTCC
>JAFGDX010000516.1 GCA_016931875.1 Prolixibacteraceae bacterium | reverse complement strand
ATGATTACTCCCAATGTGTAATCCCAGTAAAACAGCGGAAAACTCCATTCTTTGGAGGCCAGTTTTTGTGTGTTTGCCCAGGACCCCCAGCACAACATGGTTACAACACAAAACAACACGGCTAACGGATAAGAACTGACAATGTACATAAGTTTAGTTTTTTAGTTTCGAGTTTTTTGTGTAATTGATGAAAGCCGCTAATTTCCAAAGCGTTTTTTTGCTTCTTCCAGAATGGCAATGGTAGCTGTTGCGCCGCAGCGTGAACAACCGGCTTTTTGAACCGCCAGCAAACCATCCAAATTACGAACACCACCGGCAGCCTTTACTTTTACATTGGGTCCCACGCTTTTTTTCATTAGTTCCAGGTTTGGAATGGTCGCTCCCTGGTAGGTATATTTTCCATCGTCACCTTTTACAAAACCAAAACCTGTGGAAGTTTTTACATAATCGGCCCCCACTTTTGTGCAAATTTTACACAACTGCACAATATCATCTCTTTCTGAAACATAATCAGTTTCAAAAATTACTTTTACAATGGCTCCGTTTTTATGACAGGTTTTCGTAATTGCAGCAATTTCTTTTTCAATATACTCCCAGTCGTTTTGTAAAGCTTTCCCGATGTTAATAACCATATCAATTTCAACAGCACCGTCGTTACACGCATTTTCGGTTTCAAAAACTTTGGTTTCAACCGAAGAATTTCCAGCCGGAAAACCTATTACACAGCCCACCAGAACATTCGTGTCGTTTAACAGTTCAGCAGCTTGTTTTACAGCGTATGGTTTTACACAAACCGACGCAACATCGTATTTTTTTGCCACTTCACATTCGCGTTTTAAATCCTCATCGGTGAGCGTTGGATGAAGAATGGAGTGATCAATCATTTTGGCGAGTTCCTGCACTTTATTCATTTGTATTTTTTTTGAGTTTTTTAATCATCTATTGCTTGAAAAACCATTTGTCTGAATTTCCACCCGGTTGGATCATCAACCGGTCCCTGTGTTTGTTTCATAATTATTCCGATGACATTTTCCTGCGGGTCGGCAAAATACTGGGTATTAAAATAACCACCCCAGTTAAACGTGCCTTCGCTTCCCAAACCGCCCTTATTCTGGCCGTTTTCGGTTACAAGTTCAAAGGCAAGCCCAAATTTTGTATCCGAATTGTCACCCCAAATATTGCCAATCTGATTGCTTAAAATCACCTCAACGGTTTTACGGCTGAGCAACCGGACACCGTTGTATTCTCCACCATTCAAATACATTTGCAGGAAAGTAGCGTAATCTTTGGCCGTGCTCGATAAACCGGCGCCACCCGAAAAAAACGTTTTAGCGCCTTTCACAGGGTAATCGGTATCATAAAACGTAACCGGGTATTTTTTCCACACCCCGTCAACCTTATGCTGAACTGCCACCAGGCGGCCGGCTTTCGATTCGGGAAGATAAAATCCGGTGTCATCCATGCCCAGCGGATCAAAAATATGCGTTTCCAGAAATTCGTCAAACGGCATCCCTGAAACCACTTCAATAAAATAACCCAACACATCCAGTCCTTCACTGTAGGTAAAATTCTCTCCCGGATTGTGGTGCAGCGGCAGTTTAGCCAGCTTTTTCACACTTTCTTCAATGGTAATCTTTTCGGTGGTAAACAGGTCGGTAACCCCTGCTTTCTGATAAATCATTTTCATTCTTTCATCACCGTCGATTACCCCGTAACCAATTCCGGAAGTGTGCGTGAGCAAATGCCGGATGGTAATTTCCTTGCTGGCCGGCACTCCTGTCCAGGTAGTATCGCTGTAGCTAAATCCACTTAAAACCTGCGGATTTTTAAATTCGGGAATATATTTTGAAACCGGGTCGTCGAGTTGAAATTTACCTTCTTCCCAAAGCATCATAACTGCTGTTGAAGTAATGGCTTTTGACTGTGAGGCGATGCGGAAAATATCATCCCGTTTCATCTGTCGGTTTTTTTCATTTTCTGCCATCCCGTAGGCTTTCCAGTGTACAATTTTGCCATTGCGGGCTACCAGTGAAACAATTCCCGGAACCTGTCCTTCAGCCACCGCCTCTTCACACATTTTATCTATTCTGTTTAATCTTTCCGTTGAAATTCCTGCGCTTTCCGGCTGAGCTTCAGCAAGTGGTGCTGTTTTCCGAATCGATTTTGTTTGAGCAGCCAGTTCAGCTATTCCAAGAAATAATATCAATACTAAAATGAAATACCTTTTCATAATTAATTTCTTACATTTTGTGATTTATGTTATTGAAAACGGATGAAATCCGATATTATTTATCGCATCTAATATACAACAAAACTCAATTTTATGTACAGAAAACAAGATCATTAAAACCGGTTCATTTACAAACAATTCATAAATTCTTCTGTTTAAAAAGAACAAAAGCTACAAATTTTAGTATACGAACATTACAAAAAACAAAGTATTATGACCAACAGAAGAACCTTTTTAAAATCGCTGGCAGGTGTAACTGCAGGTTTGTCAATGGCAGGAAATGCCTTTGGCCAAACGGAAACAAGAGACAGGCTGGGAGAAGTGCTTCCAAAAAGAAAACTGGGAAGAACAGGAGAATATGTAACCATGCTTGGAACCGGTGGTTACCACGTTGGCTGGACAACCGAACGCGATGCGCAGGAAGTAATTGAAGCATCGCTGGAAGGTGGAGTTCGTTTTTTCGATACCGCAGAAAGTTACGCCAACGGAACAAGTGAGGAACGTTACGGGAAATACCTCACACCAAAATACCGCGATTTGATTTTTTTAATGACCAAAACCACAGGCCCCGATGCCAAAACCGTTCAGGAACATTTGGAAGGATCGCTAAGAAGGTTAAAAGTAGACCAGATTGATTTGTACCAGGTACATTCCATCAGAACGCCGCAGGATGTTGACAACCGAATTGAAGCCGGCGTTTTGGATTATCTACTGAAAGCAAAAGAACAGGGTAAATTCAAATACCTGGGATTTACGGGGCACCAAAATCCTTTTGCGCACACCCACATGCTCGACCGCACAAAAGAAAGTGACATTTTTGATGCCGTTTTAATGCCCGTGAATGTATTGGATCAAACCTATTTTAGTTTTACACAAAATGTACTGCCCAAAGCGCTGGACCGAAACATGGGGGTTCTATCCATCAAATCGTTGGCCGATGGCAGGTTCTTCTCAAAAAAAGAAGAAGCCAACTGGACTTCCGACGATCCGATTATTCCCAATTACATGAGTATTAAGGAAGCCATGCATTTTGTGTGGTCGCTACCGGTTACGGTTTTAATTTCGGGGAATGAAAATGCCACCTTTATGCGCGAAAAAATTGCACTGGCCAGATCTTTTTCAAAATTAACGGAAGAAGAAAGACTCGCCCTGGTTGAAAAAGTAAAAGACATTGCGCTGACCGGCAAAGTTGAATATTTCAAAAACAAAGCCGTATAAAAAGAAAATCCCGGGACCTCTGCCCCGGGATTAAAACTAAACCTAACTAAACCAAACTTATGAAAAAACAGCAATCTGCTGTGAAGTATCTTAGTGTTTAAATAAGATGTGTAAAGAACATTTTCTGTTTAATTGTTTTCATGACTACAAATAATTTACAAATAGTGTGCCAAAAAATCATAAGTGGAGGGCAAACCGGGGTCGACCGTGGAGCACTGGATGCCTGCCTGCAAAATAACTTTGTTTATGGCGGCTGGTGCCCCAAAGGCAGATTGGCAGAAGACGGAATAATTGACACAAAATACAATCTGCAGGAAACCAATGATAGCAGTTACAGTTCAAGAACATATAAAAATGTTGAAGATTCATCCGCCACATGTATCATTTCAAACAAAAATTTAAAAGGAGGAACATTGCTCACAAAAAATATGGCTGACCGGTTAAAAAAGCCGGTGCTGGTAATTTTTCCGGAAGAATCGGCAACAGAAGAGCTTCTTATCAAAATGATAACGTTTCTTCAAAACAATACGGTTTCAACGCTAAACATAGCAGGCCCCCGAAAGAGTGAATGGGAAAATGGGTACAACATTACTCTGTCCCTGATTTCAAAACTGATACAGCGGATTCGAAAACGGAGGCAAAATCCGCTTCAATTATAAAGAAATCAAAAAATAAATATCTTTGCCAAAATTTAAATTGAAAGCTTGAAATCAGATTGAAAACTTAGTTTAGTATAATGGATAATATTCGGAATTTTTGCATCATAGCTCATATTGACCACGGAAAAAGTACACTGGCCGACCGTTTGCTGGAAAACACCAAAACAATTGAGGCGCGTGACATGCACGACCAGGTGCTCGACAGCATGGAACTGGAACAGGAAAGGGGCATTACCATAAAAAGTCATGCCATTCAGATGGACTATGTGCATGAAGGAAAGGAATACAAACTCAACCTGATTGATACTCCCGGACATGTTGACTTTTCATACGAAGTTTCCCGTTCAATCAAAGCTTGTGAAGGTGCTCTTTTAATTATTGATGCCACCCAGGGAATTCAGGCGCAAACCATTTCAAATTTGTACCTGGCCATTGAACACGATTTGGAAATCATTCCGGTTTTGAACAAAATGGACCTCCCAAATGCGATGCCCGAGGTGGTGGAAGATCAGATTATCGATTTAATTGGCTGCGACCATGAAGATATTATCCGGGCCAGTGGTAAAACCGGCGAGGGAGTTGAAAAAATTCTGACAAGTATTGTTGAAAAAATTCCGCCGCCCAAGGGAGATCCCAATGCGCCGTTACAGGCATTGATTTTTGATTCTGTATTTAATTCATTCCGTGGAATTATTGCCTATTTCAAAATCCTAAACGGACAAATCCGTAAAAAAGACCTGGTAAAATTTGTGCACACCGATAAAGAATATTTTGCAGATGAAATTGGCGTTCTAAAACTGGGGCTGATGCCTCGTGATGTTCTTACAACCGGTGATGTTGGTTATATTATTTCAGGAATAAAAACAGCAAAAGAGGTAAAAGTGGGTGATACAATTACCCATGTAAAAAATCCATGCCCAAAAGCTATCTCCGGATTCGAAGAAGTAAAACCGATGGTTTTTGCCGGAGTTTATCCTATTGATGCGGATGATTACGAAGATCTCCGAACAGCGATGGACAAACTTCAGCTGAACGATGCGTCGTTAACTTTTGAGCCCGAATCGTCGGCTGCACTTGGTTTTGGATTCCGTTGCGGATTTTTGGGCTTGCTCCACATGGAAATAATTCAGGAACGACTGGAACGCGAATACGAAATGAATGTAATCACAACTGTTCCGAACGTTTCATATCTGGTTCATTTAACCGATGGCGAAACCCAAACGGTTTACAATCCTTCGGGAATGCCACCCTCCACAAAAATCAATGAAATTGAAGAGCCCTACATCCGGGCCAATATTATTACTGCCTCTGAGTTTATCGGGCCGGTTATGACACTCTGTCTCGAAAAACGCGGAACGTTGGTAAGTCAGAACTATTTAACTTCCGAACGTGCCGAACTGGTATTTAATTTGCCTTTGGGTGAAATTGTTTTCGACTTTTACGATAAACTAAAAAGCATTTCAAAAGGGTACGCATCGTTCGATTATCATGTGAGCGGGTACAAACCGGCAAAACTGGTGCGTCTCGATATTTTGTTAAACGGCGAAATGGTAGATGCGCTTTCCACCCTCATCCATTTTGACAATGCCTACAATTTTGGCCGGCGAATGTGTGAAAAACTGAAAGAACTGATTCCGAGACAGCAGTTTGACATTGCCATCCAGGCAGCCATTGGAGCAAAAATTATTGCCCGGGAAACTGTAAAAGCCGTGCGCAAGGATGTTACAGCAAAATGTTACGGGGGAGATATTACCCGAAAACGCAAACTGCTGGAAAAACAAAAGAAAGGTAAAAAGCGCATGAAACAGGTGGGCAACGTTGAAGTGCCTCAAAAAGCATTTTTAGCCGTCCTGAAACTGGATTAATATTCTTGAAAATACCGGAAGACAACACAAAGATCCCCGTAAAAACAGGGATTTCGTTTCATACAATCAGTTTATATCCTTTTCCGTGTACGTTGATAATTTCAACAGAAGGTTCGTCTTTTAAGTGTTTACGCAACTTGGTAATATACACGTCCATACTCCGGGCATTAAAATAATTATCGTCAATCCAAATCGATTTTAATGCATAATTTCGTTCCAGCACTTTGTTGGCGTTCTGGCAAAGCAGTTTTAACAAATCCGATTCTTTGGTTGTGAGCTTCACGGTTTCTTCTCCATCCGAAAGGATTTGTTTCCGGGTATCAAAAGAATATTTCCCCAGGGTAAAAATTTGCTGCGCATTTGCCTGTCCTTCCTGCGAAGTCCGTCGCAAAATCGCTTCAATTCTTAAAATCAGCTCTTCCATGCTAAATGGTTTTGTGATGTAATCATCGGCCCCCATTTTAAATCCTTCCAAAACATCTTCCTTTAAATTTTTTGCTGTCAGAAAAATGATTGGAACATCGGAATTGATGATACGGATATCTTTCGCCAGGGTAAATCCGTCTTTTTTGGGCATCATAATATCAAGCACGCAAATATCATAATGTTCTTTTACAAAACCTTTGTAAGCTGCTTCACCATCAGGAAAAAGGCTGGCATCATATCCTTTGGCAATCAGATATTCCTTTAACAGTAATCCGAGGTTTTCGTCGTCTTCGGCAAGTAATAATTTTGTTTTTTGTTCCATGGTCAATTATTTATTTGTGGGAAAAAGATACTAAATTTTGTCCCTTTATTAACAGCACTTTCTACTTTTATTGTACCATTGTGCGAATCAACTATTTTTTT
>JAFGDX010000077.1 GCA_016931875.1 Prolixibacteraceae bacterium | reverse complement strand
TTTAAATTGGTTCCATCCCAAACGGCCTGTCCTCCCAGTGATTGTGTCTGATACACAAGGTTTCCGCTGATATCGGTAATTTTAACATCGGTATTGGCAATTAGTCCGGTAATGGTAACCGGTCCTTCATAAGTTTCGCGCACCGGGTTCGGATACACATAAACATTCTTATACACATCGTTCCCGCCGGTTGCATCTCCCTGGTAGGAAATCAATCCCTTATCAGTACCGAAAAACACTTCACCCGATTTTTGGTTAATGGCAATCGAAGTAATATTGTTTGAAAGCAGCGGGCTGTTTTCGGCAGTAAAGTGCAAAATTTCTTCCTCGCCGGTTTCGGAAACCAGGTACACCCCCGAGCCGTTTGTTCCAAGCCATTTCCTGTTTGCTCCGTCAACCGCAATAGCTGTAACGGTTTCGGTTGCCAGAAGCGGATTAAACAAACCGTTATTCAAATCGAGGCTGGGTTGTGTGGCATAAAATGTTTCGGTCTCCCAAATTCGCGAAGCATTGGCAAAAACAGCCACTCCTTTGGTTGTTCCCACCCAAATGTCGCCTTCGTTATCTTCGGCAATGGAGTAAACATCGTTCATCCGGTTAAATTCCTCGTAATCGCCATTGTTAAAATAGGCAGTAACGGGCAAAAATCTTTTTTCTGATCCACTTTTGTTAACTACATAAACATCGTGTCCTTTCACAACCACCCATTTGTCATCATTTTCAGTTACAACAACCTGCCCGATATTGTATGTATTTGCAGCCTCGGGCAATTCAAAAGATTCCCATTCGCCCTGTGGTGAAAGTTTGTGCAGATTTTTGCTTACTTCGGAATTTGAAATCCACAAATTTCCTTCCGAATCAAAAGCCATACCGTCAATCCTTACGTAAGGCTGGTTGGGTTCTTGGGGCAAAGCGCTTTCCAGCGGACTATTATGGTTGGTGTAGCGTGCAACAAATTCGCCGTTACGGAATTCAAGCAACCCGCCTCCCCAGCTGCCAACAAAAAAATGCTGCTCATCCGTTGGGTTTACCGCCGCTGAAATAATGTTAAAAAAACCATCCAGTTCCGGATAATTTGTTTTGGAAAAATACTGCCACTGCTCATTTTCCAAACGCTGAAAATGGGGTTCGAGCCATCCTGTTTTTACTCCCGGCATCACCCACAAATTTGTCCCGGAATGAACCAGTGAAAAAACATTATTATCCATTGGCCCGTTAATTTGCACATTCTCGTAATTTTCTCCTGAAACATTTACCAAAGAATGCTCATAATCGGCAATCCAAAGTTTTCCATCGGAGGTTACACCGGCACTCCGGCACTCAATTTCCCCAATTTGCTGGTCGCCAAACCGGTAGGAAATTGTTTTTTTTGCAACATAATCATTGTTGTCAATTACATACACGCTGTTCCGGCTGGCAATTACAAGGTTGTTCCCGTTTTTTTGAATATCAAAAATATATTTAATCCCCGACAGATAAGGGCTCCAGCCGGCTCCGTCGTAGGCATACATTTCGTCGGCATACCACTGCTCCGGTGTGTAATTGGCAATGAGTTTCCCTGCGTGCATTTCCAGAAAATTAAATTTTTCACCGGCACGCGGAATATTCCCAACATGCGACCAATTGCTGTAATCGAGCAGGTTTTCATCTTTGGCTGCTTTTAAAATACCCGCATTGGTTGCCGCATAAATGGTATCGTTTAAAACTTCCACATCATTGATATTCAAATGTGTTCCTCCCTCGCCAATAACATAGGTATCTTTCACTTCTCTCCGCTCAAGATTTAATGCCACTATTCCAAAACTGCATGCCAGATAAGCTTCATTGCCGGAAAACGAAATATTATTTACCGTTTTTTCGCCGGTAATTTGCTTGCGTTTGATATCTGACAAGTTCATTACAGTTGTTCCGTAAACCAAATCGATGTTGCAGTTATTGTACACCACAACCAAAACATTATTTTCTTTGCTGAATGAAATAGTGCTGATTCCAAAATCGGAAAGCCGGGCCAGGTTTACAAATTTGTTAATACTGTTATCCTGCAAATCATAGTAAATTAACCCACCTTCTGTAAGACAATAAACTTTATCTTCGGCAACTGCAATTTTTGTGGCATTTGTATAGGATAAATAATCCTGCCACGACGCAGCTTTTTGAGCGTGACCCGGCAAAACAAACGCTATTGTAACTGCAACAATAAATAATTGGTATATTCTTAATTTTTTCATGGTTTAAAGCGATTGAAGATACGCAACCAGTTTTGCTACTGCCCTGCCGCGGTGGCTGATTTTATTTTTGTCTTCCAGTTTCATTTCGGCAAAAGTCAAATCAAATCCATCGGGTTGAAAAATCGGGTCGTAGCCAAATCCCGAATTTCCTCTTTTCTCCGTCAGAATCTTCCCTTTAACAACACCTTCAAATTGTTTCTCGTTTCCATCGCTGATATACGAGATTACAGTCCTAAAACGGGCATTCCGGTTTTTTATTTTGGTCATTTCAGCCAACACTTTGTCCATATTGGCATCCGAATTTTTATTTTCGCCGGCATAACGAGCAGAATATACTCCCGGCGCGCCGTTCAGTGCCTCAATTTCCAGCCCCGTATCGTCGGCAAAACAGGGGATGTTGTACTTTTCAAACACATACAATGCTTTTTGCCGCGCATTCCCTTCCAAAGTAGGCTGTTCTTCCGGTATTTCTTCGTTGCAGCCAATGTCAGTTAAACTTAGCAATTGAAAATGGTTCCCCAGAATAGCCTGCAATTCGGCTAATTTATGTTTGTTATTTGTTGCAAATACAAGTTTCATTTTTTTTGGGTAAATGTAAAAAAATATGGGCATTTAGATGAAACATGTTTTTTGCTTCTCCCCGGCTTTATTCAGCAAATGTATTTTTAACCGATGAAATCTCATAAAAATCAGGCATTGCTGGTCATTCAGATAGAACAGAACCGACTCCAAACGGAATATTCCAGATTCTTTTTCTCAGTATCTGTACAAATTTTCAGTTGCGGGATATTAATAAATACAATCTTTAAATTTCATCCAAATCTTCCAGGCTATCTGCAAAATAAATATCGCTCACTACAAAATCTGTTTTTGTGTGTGAATACTCCTGAATTT
>JAFGDX010000076.1 GCA_016931875.1 Prolixibacteraceae bacterium | reverse complement strand
TGATTCTGGTTCCAGTGGATAATGGAAGGAAGTGGCGCTTCCATCAACTTGTCGAGCGTTACCCTGACACCCTGAGTGCGAAACCCGATTTTTTCGGCTGCATCGCTGATGGTAAGCAGCGACACCCCTTCACGGGTTTTCCAGGTAAGTTCGCGCAAAGTTTCCAGATTGTAATGCTTCCCGAAATATTTGGCTACAATCCGCAAACAGGTGGGGCCGCAGTCCATGGCGTCGGGTTGCAGGTAATGTGGAAACTTTGGCATATAAACCTGTAATTATAAATTAAAACCTCAATTTTTTAATGTCTTTATGGTTATTCCAAAATCTAAGAAATTCAACTTCTGCTATGTCATTGATTTTATAGAATAAAGTTATTTGCTTCCTCATGACCACACGTTTTACTCCCCGGTAATTGGTCTCCTGAAAATCAACATTTCCTTTTTTAAGAATAAACTCAATATGTTTAACCTCATCGATAAATTTCTGAACATCTTTTTCTGACCAGTTTTTAAGAAGATAATCAATGTTCTTAAAATAATCTGACTTTGCTATTTTATTCCAGATAATTCTTCTCATTCAAACTTCAACCCCGGATATTTTTGTTTAGCTTCTTCAACAACCGACTCAGATGAAAAAACATTTCCTTTTGCACTTTCTTCAAAGGCAACATCAATTCCTTTTCGCTCATCGTCTGATAGTGTATATTTTGATGAAGCATTAATAAATGTTGAGATATTATTAAACACAATTTCCAGTTCTTCGGATGAAAGACGATCTATTTTTCTGAACAATTCCAGTTTTATTTCTGCTGCATTCATCTTTTTAATTTTGATATCCCCCAAAGTTAATTATTTCATTCGTAAAAAAAGTGTTGCAGTCCATGGCGTCGGGTTGCAGGTAATGTGGAAACTTTGGCATAGTTGTCTTTTGAAGGCGAAAGATAAGAAAAAAATATTCTAAGTTTTTAATTCATAAATTACAAAATACCAACGAGCATGAGACTTATCTGTCATTCTCTTTTCACAGTGTAATTAAAAAAAATATCGGGTATCAATATCATTTTTTAACCTTTGCAACAATTTTAAACAAACCTGAGCCTGTGTCAATTACTCCTTATTTCACTGATTAACAAAGCAAAACACTCATTTTACCTGCTAAAACACTACCTGGCCGGTTAACATTTATTTGAGTTAAATAAGAAATATTGGATTGGTAAAAAAAGCATTTCAGCATAACTTGCCCCACAAAATTAACCATCTAAAAAAAACAGGATGAAAATAAATGACACTTCCGGCAACTTTGGGTTGCATCTCTTCATTTTCCTTTGCAAAAACAGCAGATAAAAAGTTGTTTGTAGCGTATTTGCCTTAATGACCGTAACAGTAAATACAAAACCTGAAATTTAAACGGAAAACAGAAACTTTTCGAACAACCATATGATGTAAAAATTAAAAAGCAGAAAACGTTATGAGGTGCCTTGTTATAAAAAAGCCAACAGAACAAATTAATCTTATTGAATTTATAAAAACGGTTCCCTATTTCGATTTAATTGCCAGTTGTACCTCGGTATTCGAAGCATATGAAATATTACAAACACAGCAGGTTGACCTTATTTTTATCGACACTGATTTATCAAAAATTTCGGGGATGGATTTTATAAAAAGCCTTGATGACCGGCCTCTGTTTATCTTCTATTCATCGGATGCCAGCCTTGCCATTGAAGGCTTTAACCTGAATGCCATCGATTTTTTGTTAAAGCCGTTTTCGTTCGATCGTTTTTTAAAAGCAGCCAACAAGGCACTTTTGCATTTCACCTACAAAGAAAAAAAACTGGGTTACCACAACGGGAAAGAAACCCCGGAAAACCACATCCTCTCCAATGATTCGATTCTGGTAAAAACCGAGTACCAGACTCTAATCATAAAACTCGAAAATATACTTTATATAGAGGGACTGAAGGATTACATTAAAATCTACACCACGCGGCATGCAAAACCTATTATTACACTAAACTCGCTGAAAAAACTGCAGCAAAACCTTCCCCGCGACAAATTTTCAAGGGTTCATAAATCCTACATTGTTGGCCTCGGCCACATAAAAGCCATCAATAAAACTCAGGTGGTAATCAACGATAAATTTATACCCATTGGCGAAAGCTACAAAAATATTTTTCTGAACCGGATGGAAGAGTGGAGGATATAACAATTGGTGAAAAACAAATTTTGCTCCGGTAAACAACTGTACACAAAATGCACCGGTTTTTAATCAAATTTCCGTTTCAAAAAGGCAACTTCATTCAGGCTGAAACCGAGATGAAACAACACAAAATTTTCTTTTATCAGCTGGTTGGAAAGCGTGCCGTTGGTTCCTATTTCAACACCCCAGTTAATAGTTGAAATCCGGCCGGGCACGGGGACTCCTGCACCCAGCGAAATACTTTTGCTACTAATGGTTTTGCTGCCAAAACTCAGGTACGAAGTTTCGTAATTCATTCCCCAGCGGTACACCCAGTTTTTAAATCCACTGTTAACAACCCTGTACTCCCAGGGCCTGAACTCACTTCCAAGCGAAAAACGGTGCGAATTTTTAAATTCATTCAACTGAATCGGGTATTCAACCTCCGACCATCGCTGAAAATGGTAATCAAACAACAAGGTGAAACGATCGGTTTTTTGTACTCCGATTCCGACCCCAATTTTATCGGGCACTTTTAAATAATCGGTATTGTATTCTTCTGCCCTCACAAGGTTAAAACTTTCATTGTAAACATTGATGATGTGGCTGGATTTTAAGTTTTGTTTATTGCTGTAAGTTACCCCCAGCAAATAATTCCATTTTTTTATTTTGAATGAATACTGCAAACCATATTCAAAATAAAAGCTTTTCATAAAATCCTGCCTTACAATTTGGTATGAAGGAACTACTTCGGTTCCAATCAGGTTTTCATTCTGGGTTAATGAGCCAAAAAGGTAGGAAGCATTTATCCCGAGTGATAAATTCCGGCCGATTTTTACCGCGTTCCCAAAATAGGCCTGACTGATTCCGCCACTACCCACATATTCTGATATATATTTTTCATTCATTCCTTGC
>JAFGDX010000075.1 GCA_016931875.1 Prolixibacteraceae bacterium | reverse complement strand
GCCGGACCGGGCTCTGAATTTCAGGATCAAAGCGCCGCGGATTGGGTGATTAAAGATTTTGGAGAGTTAATCGGGTGACGGGGTTTTTAACCGCATCATTTCCTGCGATTGTGCCAGAGGCATTCCTTCGGAAAAATTGCAGATCTCAAAAAAAAGGATTCCAAAAAATTTGAAATCCTTTCAACTAATACCCGGATCTTCCCGGGAAAAATTATGAGAATCGTATAATCTAAAAGTCGAGCGAAAGAAACTTGTCGGGATGTGACATATCTATTTTATCGTTAAAGAGTTCGGGTTTTATTTCCCCTTTTAAATACACCAGCACATTGTCGTCGCCACCCACAAGAATAACCATTTCTTTAATGACATTTTCATCCATTTTACCAAATATGGTTACATTTTCATTGTCTTCGTGAACCACAAGCAATTCTTCAAAATCATGGTTCCGGTTGATGCGATCGTAAAATTCCTCGTGCAGATCAATTCTTGCATTCAAATCGTTGTCTTCCACCGAAAGCACCCGTACTTTATCGATGCTGTTCAGAATTTCGCGTTCGTCCTTGTCCAAATCTCCAAAACGCGCGGCCATTCCAATTACCCAGCCCGGAACAGTAACCGTGGTTACCCCTTCTTTCAGGCGGTATTTCATAAAAGCTTCCGAAATGCCGGGATCATAACCGCTGCATGAAGTTAAAACCAAAAATGCAACACCGATGATAAGTAAGTTCCGTTTCATAACTTTGAATTTTAGTAACTACACGTATGACGTTCAATGAATTGTTTCGTTACTTCAAAGTTTAAAAAAATCCCATCTTTTTGCCAATCTATTCGATAAGCAACGCTATTTCAACGACAAACAGAACTGAAATTAACCTGAAATGAAATCACACTTTTATGTGAACAGAAATTTTTGGCCTAATTCCAAAATTCGACGATAACACTGTCAAACTCACAACAGCATTCAGATATTTTATTTCACGGAATGCACACGGGTGATCGAATTTTAAACAAAAAACCACGCCTCTAACGACGTGGTTCCGTGTATTTTTTCTTTACAAAATTATTTTACGATAGGCGTTAAAACCATATTTCGGTACGACACTTTGCCGTGGTCGCCCTGGAGATAAATGGGGCCGGGCTGAAACACATCGGCAATAATGGCACCACCGGTAGGCCCGTAAACCGGCTGGTTATCAATAATTGTCGTTCCGTTCAGCACCACTGTTACATGACGGTCGCAAAGCGTAATGTCGAGCGTTTGCCACTGCGCTGCCGGTTTTTCGGCATTTACTGAAGGAGTAATCCGGCTGTAAAGTGCTCCCATATTATGTGAGTCCAAAGGTTTTTCATACGAGTCGAACACCTGAATTTCGTACATACCGCGTAAGTATACACCACTGTTGCTGTGTTCCGGAATGTTCACTTCCAGTTTCAGATTAAAGTCTTCAAATTCAGCGTCGGTCCGTAAATTTCCATAGGAAACGCGTTGTCCTTCCACTTGAACAGGATCGTTCACCAAAACACCGTCCACCACTTTAAATCCGTTGGTTTGATTTGGATTAATCAGCCGCCAGCCATCCAGGTTTTTACCGTTAAAAAGCTGAACCGGCTCGCCATATTTCACTTTCGACAAATCGGGAGCGGGCGGTACCGGAGGAAGTTTCCATGCTTCGAAACCGGAGGTGTTAACACTCATTCGGTCGCGCGAGGGAGACAGTGCCACTCCTTTCAGCTTGTCACCGTTACGCGAAAAGCGAAATGTTTGCGCCACCACAAATTTTCTTCCGTCGGCATCGTCACGCACTGCAGGGCGCTCCTGGCTTCGGGTAACCACCAGGGTGTTGTCGTCTTCAAAATACACATTGGCCACCGGCAGTACGCTTCCACCCTGCCAAAGCAGTTCTGCATCGAGGTAGCCCTTGTCGTCGTTCACATAAAGCCAGCCCACCGAACCACCGTCAATGGCAATGGTCCACATGCCAAAAAAGTCTCTTTTCGAATTTTGCGCCGTTCCGCTTGACACAGCAAAACAAAAGGCAACAAGAAAAATAAGTAGTGATCTTTTCATCTTTTCATTTTTTTATTGGTTGTAGTATGATGTTCAAATGTACAAAAAGAAAATGATTGATGTTAAACAATGGAAGTGTTACATTTGAACTGCTGTTCAATCATGTATAATATTAAAATTCAATGGAAAATTTTAAAACATACATTCACAGCCTGACTGAATTTTCGGATGAAAGCTGGAAACTTTTGCAACCAGCCCTTTCAGAACAGGTATTCAAAAAAAATGAATTTCTGCTCAAAGAAGGAACGGTTTGCAATGCCTTGTTTTATATTGAAAAAGGGTACTGCAGAAGTTTTTACGAAATGGAGGGAGAGGAAAAAAACATCGCTTTTTTCTTTGAAAATGAAATTGCAACCAACATCGAAAGTTTTGGAAGTGGCGAAAAATCGGCCTACAACATCGTTGCCTGCGAACCCTTATGTGTGTTCAGTCTGGATAAAAAAATGTTGTACCGGGCCTCGCAACAGGCACCTGAAATTGAAACCCTCGGACGAAAATGCATCCGCCGGTTTGCTACCAAACAGGAATCTTTTTCCAACCTGCTGAAGATATATTCCGCCAAAAACCGTTTGCACTATCTGGAAACAAATTATCCGGAAATGCTGCAAAGGGTACCGCTCTATCAGCTGGCTTCCTTTCTTGGTGTGGCACGGGAAACACTAAGCCGGATCAGAAAAAAAAATCAGGCGGTTTAATTTTGTGACAATTATCACGCGCCTGTTATTTTCAGATTCCTGACTTTTGCAGAACATCTAAAATAAATAAGTATGCAAAAGTTAAAAAAGATAAGTGCAGAAACCAATGTTTTAACCTGGTTTGAAATTCCTGTGACGAATTCCCAAAGGGCAAAAAAATTTTATGAAACCATTCTGGATATCGAAATGCAAACACATGTTTTTCCTGAAACCAACGAAGAATTGACATTTTTTCCATACAATCCCTCGGTCATTCAGGCTACTTCGGGCAGGGTAACCGGTGTGTTAAGCAAGTCGGACGTGAACAAACCTTCGGCAAACGGAACACTGGTTTATATCAATGCCAGCCCCGACATACAAAAGGTACTTGACAAAGTGGAAGAAGCCGGCGGCCAAATTAATGTTTCAAAGACAAAAATGAATGCCGGATACATTGCCGTTATTACTGATACAGAAGGCAATAAAGTTGGACTGCATGCCGAACAATAAAGCTGCTCACAGCCTGTATTTATAAACTTAATCCGAAATGCGGGGAAACAAACAAACGTGTTTTTCCCCGTTTTTTTTAATTTGAAGTTTGCTTTTTCGGTTGCTGAAATTGAAATACAGTTCAAACAAGATGCGGACAAAAAACGTTCATGTATTGTTTGTTTCCGGACAGGAAAATTTCAAATAAACGAAACCAACCATTAAAAAAAGGAATTATGCCTGAAATTATTTACTATGTGGCAAGTTCGCTCGACGGATTTATTGCCGGCCCCAACGAAGATGTGAGCAAATATATTTACGAAGGAAGCGGTGTTGAAAAATACCTGGCCGACCTGCAGCATTTTCAAACTGTTATTATGGGCCGGAAAACCTATGAATTTGGATATAAATTTGGGATGAAACCCGGACAGCCAGCCTATCCGCACATGACACATCATATTTTTTCCGACACGCTGAAACTTGACCACCCTGCTGAAAATGTGCATGTTGAAAAGCGGTCGTTGGAAAGAATCAACGAAATACGCGAGGCAGCCACAACCGATATTTATCTCTGCGGCGGCGGCGAATTTGCAGGCTGGCTGCTGGACAACGGGATGATTGACCAGTTAAAAATAAAACTGAACCCCATCGTTCTCGGTTCCGGTGTTCGTCTTTTTGGAAATTCGCTGACTCCGGCTTTGTTGGAATTAACCCAAACCGAATCGTTCGATTACGGGCTGCAAATTTTAACCTACCGTTTGAAATACTGACTGGCGTGACCTTTATTCAGTATAAAACAAAAGGCAAATCGTTAAAATGCATTGCACAGAAACTCCTATTGAATAGCATTTCACAAAGAAAGCTGTTAATGTTATATTTTAATTTAGAAATCAACACGTTACTTCAATAAATTGGAAGGCTGATCATCTTTTCCTAATTTTGCCGGCAAAACAAACATGATCTGTCAGTTAGAGAAAAAAGAAATTGAAGCGCTCCGGCCCACCAACATTTTACCACAAACTCCTTTCTGGGGGCGCGTAAAAGGAGCCCAAGGTTTTAACCCCAGCGGATTTGAGCTGAATGTTTCAAAGGAATTACTAAACCCCGCCAATAAAAAATCAAAAAACAGCCAGGAAGATTTACTGGTTCTAATCAAATATTTCAACCGCACACATTGTTTTGCCTATGTTCCCTATGGCCCGAAACTGGAACCCGAATATGAAAACCAGGGTGTTTTTTTAGAGGAATTGTCGGAAATATTACGGAGTTATCTGCCACGAAACTGTGTTTTTATACGCTACGATTTACTTTGGGAAAACCAGTGGTCGCACGAGGAAGAATACTTTGACAACAACGGAAACTGGATTGGCCCGCCCGAAAGTAAAGTACAGGAATTCAGGGTAAACTT
>JAFGDX010000515.1 GCA_016931875.1 Prolixibacteraceae bacterium | reverse complement strand
TTACTTCGGGGTCTTTGCCAACATTTCCAACTAAAATAACTTTGTTTACTGACATAATTTTTTCCTTTTTAGGTTAACATTTAAAAATACAAATTACCAAACATAAAACGGAGTAATTCAATCATTTTTTTCATTTAAATTCAAATCTTTCATAAATTCCTCGATTAACCTTGGAACAGCAAATTTAAAAATATCTTTTTTATTTACCTGAATAAACTTTCCTTCCAAACTTTCGGGTTTAAAAATTTCAACCGAAACCAGCCTTGCAAAAATTACCTGGTGGCTTAACACATGTTTTTTCTGATCCGACAATTTTTTAATGATACTATTCTCACTATTTACATAGAATGTGGTATTTTCCAAAATTTCCTTCTCTGTTAACTGTTTTTTGGATTCAAATAATGGAAACTGGTACAAATTTTTCCAGATATCGTTTTTCTCTCTTTTTTCGAGAAAAGTTGTTTCACCGCTCTCCAAATAATAGTAGTAAAAATACCTGGTCTTCGGTTTTGTTTTTTTTGATTTTACCGGCAAAATATCAACCTGCTTGTTTTGCGCGGCATAACAGGTTTTCCGTAGAACACAGTTTTCACAGTCGGGTGATTTGGGCACACATTGCAGGGCACCAAATTCCATTAATGCCTGGTTATGGAACCCGGCATTTTTTTGTGGCATTAACTCGTAAGCTATTTGTTGAATTTCTTTTTTTCCCTTGTCGGAATCAATTGGAGTTAAAATGCCGAAATATCTTGAGAACACCCTGTAAACATTCCCGTCAATGGCAGGGTAAGGTAAATCAAACGCAATAGATGCAATTGCTGCCGCTGTGTATGCTCCTATTCCTTTTAATTTAATAATATGGTCAAAATTTGAAGGAAAAACGCCGTTATATTCACTTTGAATATATTTTGCCGTAACATGCAGGTTTCGTGCCCGGGAATAATATCCCAGCCCCTGCCATTCTTTTAAAACCTCATCTTCGCTTGCCGCTGCCAAAATTTTAACAGAAGGGAACTTTTCCAGGAAGCGCAGATAATATTTTGTTCCCTGCACCACACGGGTTTGCTGAAGAATAATTTCCGAAAGCCAAATGCTGTAAGGATCAGTGGTTTGCCTCCAGGGAAGATCGCGTTTGTTTTTCTTAAACCAGTTATAAATTTCACCTAAAAATGCCTCCATTTACAGCTAACCCGTTAAATATGTTTAGAAAAACAAAAATAATTTTTTTGAAATGCTTTCCGGTTCTTAAATTATTTTTATTTTTGCACACCAGTTTATTCCGATTAATACATTGAAAATTAAATATTTTAAGAAATGACAAAGGCAGATATTGTAAATGAAATTTCAAAAAACACAGGAATTGAGAAGGTAACTGTTCAAAAAACAGTGGAAGCCTTTATGGAAACTGTTAAAGATTCATTGGTAGAAGGTAAAAATGTTTACCTCAGAGGTTTTGGTAGTTATGTTGTTAAGAAAAGAGCAGAAAAAACTGCTAGGAATATTTCAAAAAATACAACAATTATAATCCCGGCACATAATATTCCTTCTTTCAAACCTGCGAAATCTTTTGTTTCAAAAGTTAAAAATCAAGTAAAATAATTTTGTTATGCCGAGCGGAAAAAAAAGAAAAAGACATAAGATGGCTACGCATAAAAGAAAAAAAAGATTGCGTAAAAACAGACATAAAAAGAAGAAATAGGTTTTTAATAGGTTTAGCTTATTAAAAATATTTTGATTAAACCTAAGACAATCTGCTGTCTTAGGTTTAATCTGTTATAATAGTATTGTTATTGATAAAAATTTACAGATTAAAATTTAGGTTGTGAGTAGCGATTTGATTATTGATGTGACTCCATCCGAAATTGTCATTGCTCTACAGGAAAACAAAAAGCTTGTTGAATTAACCAGGGAAAGAAGCGGTGCAAAATTTGCAGTGGGTGATATTTATCTGGGCAAGGTAAAAAAAATAATGCCGAGCCTCAATGCTTCTTTCATTGATGTTGGTTACGAAAAAGATGCCTTTCTGCACTACCTTGACATGGGACCACAATTTGCGACCCTGAACAAATTTGTTCGGATTGCGTCGTCCCGTAAAAACAAAGTTTCCTCTCTCTCCCGTATTCACTCAGAACCCGACATCGATAAAGATGGAAAGGTAAACAACCTGCTGAAAGTAGGTCAAAAAATTTTAGTGCAGGTGGCCAAAGAACCCATTTCAACCAAGGGTCCGCGACTAACCTCTGAAATCTCCATTGCCGGGCGCTACCTGGTTTTAATGCCTTTCAGCGACAAAATTTCTGTTTCGCAGAAAATTAAAACAAACGAGGAAAAAAACCGGTTAAAAAAACTGATTCAAAGCATCCGGCCGCGAAAATACGGTGTAATTATCAGAACCGTCGCCGAGGGAAAGAAAGTAGCTGAACTTGATCAGGAACTACGAAGGCTGGTAGACAAATGGGAAACAACATTCAACAAGCTTCGTCGTGCACAGTCGCCATCTCTTATAATCGGAGAGATGGATCGGACTACCGCACTGCTGCGCGACATTTATCACCCCAACTTTAGCAGTATTATTGTTAACGACCAATCGGTTGCTACCGAAATTAGCGATTACATAGGCAGCATTCAGCCCGATAAAAAGAAAATTGTAAAATTCTACAAAGGGCGCCAACCCATTTTCGAACATTACGGAATTGAAAAGCAAATAAAAGCTTCGTTCGGAAAAACCGTTTCTTTCAAAGATGGTGCCTATTTAATCGTTGAGCATACCGAAGCATTTCATGTAATTGACGTTAACAGTGGTAACCGCGCAAAAGTTGGCCTCGACCAGGAAACCAACGCACTGGATGTAAACCTGGCAGCCTGTAACGAAATAGCAAGACAACTCCGGTTGAGAGACATGGGAGGTATTATCGTCATCGATTTTATCGACATGCACCAGGCCGCAAACCGACAAAAAGTGTATGAACACATGAAGGAGGTTATGGCCGGAGATCGGACCAAGCACAACATTTTACCATTAAGCAAATTCTGCCTGATGCAAATAACCCGGCAACGTGTACGCCCGGAAGAAAACATTGAAACGGCAGAAAGCTGCCCTACATGTAAAGGCAGTGGTAAAATTGTGCCCACTATTTTATTTGCTGACGAACTGGACAGTAAAGTAAAATACATTCTAAAAGATTTAAACAAGAAAAAACTAATCCTGAAAGTACATCCCTACATTGCAGCTTATCTTTCCAAAGGATTCAAAAGTTTGCGAAACCAATGGTTTTTTAAGCATTTACGATGGGTTAACATTGAAGGAAACAGTTCTTATTCCTATCTGGAATATCATTTTTTTGATGAAAATCTCGAAGAAATAATTCTTTAACAGAAAAGCCGTTCATACCAAAAATGAACGGCTTTTTTATAAAATGTGTTAAAATTCTGAAGTTGTCAGCGTAAATGACTATTTTTTGCAGCCAAATGGAACATTTGTCACATCAAACCAATTGGAATCATATTTGTTTTATGGACATATTTAGATTTCTAAATATTTAAACAACGGAAAAACATCATAATAAAATGAAGAGACTATCACTAATTTTTATTTTTATTGTATCAGCCCTGCTTGTAAAAGGTCAAATCGTAAATCCAACCACCTGGACATTTGATTCAAAACAAAACGGAAACGAGGTTGAGTTAATATTCAAAGCAAGCATTGAAAATGGCTGGCATCTTTATGACACCTATCTTCCTGAAGGGGGCCCAATAGCCACCACCTTTGTGTACGAAGATTCTACAAAATTTGAATTGATTGGTGAAATTCAGAAAGAACCGCAACCTGTGAAAGTGTTTGATCAGACTTTCCAGATGGATGTAGGTTATTTTAGCCACGAGGCAACATTAACACAAAAAATAAAATTACTTACCACCAACGAAGTTGAAATAAAGGGTTACGTTCTTTTTATGAGTTGTAACGACGAAACCTGTACCCCACCCAACGAAACCGAATTTTCCTTTACATTTAATGAAGGCCAGTCTTCAGGAGAAGACGCTGTTTCTGTTTCCACAGAGGAAATTATCGCCGGTACTACTTCGGGTTCATCAAGCGGACAGACCCTGTGGCTCTTTATTTTAATATCGGCCTTGGCAGGGTTGGCTGCCATTTTAACACCCTGCGTTTTCCCCATGATACCAATGACCGTATCTTTTTTTATGCGTGGAAGTGAAAACCGCGGAAAATCCATCCGTACAGGATTCTTTTTCGGATTTTCAATTGTGCTCATTTTTACATTGCTGGGGGCACTGTTTTCGTTTGGAATATTTGGTCCGAATGTAGGCAGTATTTTAAGTACCCACTGGATTCCCAACACCTTGTTCTTTATCCTTTTCCTGGTTTTTGCCATTTCATTTTTCGGAGCTTTCGAAATTATTTTACCAAGCAGCCTGGTAAACAAAACCGACTCAAAAGCCGACAAAGGCGGCTTGATTGGTGCCTTTTTTATGGCGCTCACAACCGTCATTGTTTCGTTTTCCTGCACCGGGCCATTTATTGGCGCCCTTATTATTCAGGCGGTTCAGGATGGCGGAATGCGACCGCTAATCGG
>JAFGDX010000514.1 GCA_016931875.1 Prolixibacteraceae bacterium | reverse complement strand
TATTTTTGTTTTCGACCCGAAAGAAAAAAACCTTACCGAAATGAGAAACATGGGAATTACGACCTGTGAAAGCAACAGAGAAGCGGTTCAGAAATCGGATGTGGTTATTGTTGCCGTAAAACCCTATCATATTGAAGGTGTTCTTCAGGAAATTAAACCGGAACTTAGCGCCGAAAAAATCTTTATCTCAATTGTAGCAGGTGTTGGAATTGAAGAGTTAACCCGGATGGCAGGTGACACTATTTCTGTTTTTCGGGTGATGCCGAACACAGCTATTGCGTTGCAGGAATCGTTAACCTGTATTTCTTCCAACGGCAATAAAAACGAACACAAGGATTATGTGGTGGAGCTGTTTAATAAACTGGGAAAAACCGTTGAGATTCCGGAAGAGTTGATGGCGGCTGCCACGGTGCTTTCATCGTGTGGAATTGCGTATGCACTGCGTTACATCAGGGCGGCCATGCAGGGCGGAATTGAAATTGGTTTTGGCGCCGAAATGGCTCAGTTTATCACCGCGCAAACTGTGAAGGGAGCCACCGAATTGATTCTGCAAACCGGTCACCACCCGGAACGGGAAATTGACAAGGTAACCACTCCGCGTGGCGTTACCATCACCGGATTGAATGAGATGGAGCACAAAGGATTTAGTTCGTCGCTGATTCAGGGAGTCCTGGCATCGTACAAAAAAATAGACAATTCAGGAAAGTAGTTTTGAATGCAGTTTCGCTATAAAAAAATAACGGTTAAAATTGGCAGCAATGTTTTGGCGAAAGCCGACGGCACACTGAATGTGGCGCGCATTGCCCATCTGGTCGATCAAATTGCTTTTCTTCATAAAAACGGTGTGGAAGTGGTTTTGGTCTCCTCGGGGGCAGTGGCAGCCGGAAGAGCCGTTCTTGAACCATCCAAAAAAACCGATGCGGTTTCGAAACGGCAGATGTGGGCCGCCCTGGGGCAGGTAAAACTTATCAGCCGTTATTCCGATTTTTTTAGCGAACACGGGCTGGTGTGCGCCCAGGTTTTAACCACCAAGGAAAATTTTTCCGACCGCGGGCATTACCTGAACATGAAAAACTGCATCGCCACATTGCTTGATAACAAAGTCATTCCGATTGTGAATGAAAATGATACCATTTCGGTAACCGAACTGATGTTTACCGATAATGATGAACTTTCAGGCTTGATTGCATCAATGGTAAATTCGGAGGCCTTGATTATTCTGACAAATGTAAACGGGGTTTACAGTACACATCCGCAGGATAAAAATGCGGAACTGATTCAGAAAATAGGGTTGGAACAACATCCCCCGGAAGTGGTGGCCAACGGCAGCCAGTCAACTTTTGGGCGGGGTGGAATGTTAACCAAATTAAGAATTGCCAAAAAAGTGGCCGGCGACGGAATCGGTGTTCATGTAGCAAACGGAACCACCGAAAATGTGCTTATTCGCCTGCTCGACAGGGAGAAAGATGTTGAACATACTTATTTTGTTCCGAATCAAAAAACATCGAGCGACATAAAAAAATGGATTGGCTATTCGGATGATTTTGCCAAAGGACAAGTTGTAATTAACCAGGGGGCATTCAAAGCGTTAAACTCAGAAAAAGCAGTGAGTTTGCTCCCGGTAGGTGTGGTAAAACTGATTCGCGAATTTAAAAAAGGAGATTTGATAAAGATTGTAGATGAATCGGGGGTTGTTGTGGGGATTGGCAAGGCACAATACGGTTCAGATAAAATGAAACAGGAAATGGATTCTGAAAAACAGAAACCATTGGTTCATTATGATTATTTATATATGGAAAATAAAAAATAGCTCAGAATAATAATACTACCCTTTCTACCCTTTTTTTATGCCTTAATTTGAACTTATTCTGAGCTCCCTCTCCCTCCCCCGGGAGAGGGTTTTTATGAACAAAAAATCCCTCGCCATCGATCCGGGAAGGAGAGAGCAGGAGCGGAAAAAATAAATGAGAAGAAGATGAAAATTGAACAACAACTTCAGCAGGTTTTAGAGGCGTCGCGAAGATTAAATCTAGTGGAAAATGAAACGGTTGGCCGGATTTTGTATGAACTGGCCGACGAGGCGGAGAAACAAACCGGTTTTATTCTTTCAGAAAATAAAAAGGATTTGGAAAGAATGGACCCGGAAGATCCAAAATACGACCGGTTGAAGTTGACTGCTGAACGAATTCAGGGAATTGCTTCCGATATCAGAACGGTTGCTGGTTTGGAAAGCCCGGTAGGAAAAGTTTTAAAGGAAATAACGCGTCCGAACGGCTTAAAAATCAGTAAGGTTACCGTGCCGTTTGGAGTGATTGGAATTATTTACGAAGCCCGCCCAAATGTTACTTTCGATGTTTTTGCACTTTGTTTGAAATCGGGGAATGCCTGCGTTTTAAAAGGCGGCAGCGACGCAATTTATTCCAACCAGGCCATTGTTTCCATTATTCAGAATGTGTTAAAGAAATTTGGTATCGATGAAAATACTGTTGCAATCCTTCCGGCAGGGCGTGAAGAAACCAATGAAATGTTGCGGGCACATGGTTATATCGATTTAATTATTCCGCGTGGCAGCCAGGGACTGATAAATTATGTTCGCGAAAATGCAACCATTCCGGTAATTGAAACAGGAGCCGGAATTTGCCACACCTATTTTGATGAATTTGGCGATGCAAAAAAGGGCCGCGAAATCATTTTCAATGCCAAAACCCGCCGCCCGTCGGTGTGCAATGCGCTCGACTGCCTGGTGATTCACGAAAGCCGGCTGGCTGATTTGCCTGATTTTGGCAAAAAACTTTCCGAAGAAAATGTGGTGATTTACGCCGATGAAAAATCATACAACGTTTTAAAGGAAAATTACCCGGAAAAGTTGCTTTTCCCGGCAACCGAAGAATCCTTCGGAACCGAATTCCTCTCTTTAAAAATGTCGGTAAAAACGGTTTCTTCATTTGAAGAGGCCATTCAGCAGATAAACAAAAAGTCATCAAAACACAG
>JAFGDX010000513.1 GCA_016931875.1 Prolixibacteraceae bacterium | reverse complement strand
CGTTGAAAAATAATATTCCGGAGTTGGGCGGACTGACACTTTCGCTTTTTAAAAAACAATTTCTCATGGGTATTATTCCGTTTGCCGTAATGGGGTTGTGGGGCGAACCATTGTTTCGCTTTGTTTTTGGTGCCGAATGGGCGTTTTCGGGTTTTCTGGCACAGCTTATTGCGCCCTGGCTGTTTGTGGTTATGTTAAGCTCGCCGTTGTCGTCGATACTGATTGTTATGGAAAAACAAAGGGTTTCTATGGTGTACAATGTGCTTTTGCTGGTGTTCAGGATTGTTAGCCTGCTGGCGGGAGGTTTAATTCTGAAAGACATTTCGTGGGCCATTGGTTTATACAGTTTTACCGGTTTTGTATTTTTTGTTGCACTTGGCATTTATTCGCTAAAACTGGCTGGTGTAAACCTGGCAAAAACCGCAAAATTTGTGGGTTTTGTTGTAGCGCTGATTTTATTCCCCTTAATTTTACTCAGAATATGGATGTAGTACCCAAAATATGGCTGGTAAAATATAACTGGACCTCGGATGAAACGGTTTCGGTAAGCGGTTTTACCTGGATGAACGGGGAATATGTTTCCGGCGAGGCGTTTCTAAAATTACTTTCGCAACATTCCGGTTCTGCCGCGGCTATTCAAAAACTGGCAACCCAACTGAACGGGCAGTTTTCGTTTGTTGTAAAAAGACATTCTGAAGTTTGGCTTGCGTGCAGTCCTACCTGGAGTTATCCGGTTTTTTATTGCCACAACAACGATGAAACAATTGTTTCCGATGATCCGGATGAAATTGTAAAGCAGTTGCAAAGTCCTGAAATTGACCCTTTTTCAAAAAACTATTTTTTACTGTTTGGCGTAACTCCGCAAAATTCTACGCTGGTAAAACAACTAAAGCAGGTACAACCGGGAGAGATGGTGATTCTGAATAAACAGCAAACGCAACATTCTTTCTTTTTTGACGTGGCGGATGAGATTCCGCTTCAAAAAGTAGGGGAGGAAAAACTGCATCAATCCGTTTTGGCCTTGTTTGAAAAATACTACCGGTTTGTAAAAAACAAACACGTGTTGCTGCCGCTTACCCGTGGTTACGACTCGCGCTTGCTGGCTTGTTTGTTAAAAGAGTTTGGGCATACAAACGTGCTGTGTGCCACCTGGGGAAGAAAAGATAACGTGGAAGTGGCTACAGCCCAAAAAGTAGCCGGCAAATTGGGATTTCCGCATATTTTTATTGAATACAACCGGGAAATGATTTCCGGGTTTCCGGCAAAAAAACAGTTTCCGGATTACGCAAAGTATGCGGGCCATTTTTCATCGATGCCGTTTTTGCAGGATTATTTTGCCATCAACTATTTGAAAAAGAATCAACTCATTTCAGAAAAAACGGTGGCCATGCCCGGTTATTCGGGCGATTTTTTTGCCGGCTCACATCTTGATGCAAAGCTCAAAACGGCCGATAACCGGTATTTAATTTCCAAAATGGTAAATCAATACAGCTCAACTTACCCCTTAAAAAACAGATTGCTGAAAGAAGTTGAGGAATACATACAAAGAAATTTTCTGGCAAATAAAGCGGCCGAGCCATGGCAAAAATACGAGCAATGGGATTTTCGCGAACGGCAGTGTAAATTTATAAGCAATGCCAATCATGCGTGGTTTTATTTTGGTTTTGAATCAGTTATGCCCTTGTTTGACAAGGAGTTTATTAATTTTTTTAAACCGGTTCCGCTGGAACAGAAACTGGGAGCAGGCTTGTACAACTCTACACTCGAAAACTATTTTTTTACACCGCACAATGTCAATTTCGACTTAAAAAGCAGACAATATCCTTCGGGTAATAAAACCAACCTGAAAAGGATGATTTTAAAAGCTAGCCCAAAGTGGATAAAAGATTTGTACTATCCGCTGGACGATGCCATTTTTTACCGCGAGATAACAACAGAATTGCTTCAATCCATGCCCCAAAAGAATTACCGCCATCCGCTAATTCCGCACAAGTACAATTCAATCATCATTCAATGGTATTTACAAAACGTTTTAAAACCGGAAAAATAAAAATTTCGGGCCGGCGGGTTTCATTTCATCAACACTTTGAGCCACGTAATATTTGAATTATATTTGTTTAAAATCAGCATCCAATGATTCAACTAAAAGGCAGAACCAGAAATGTACTATTGGTATTGGGAGGTTTGTTTATCATTTTTTTGATTTGGTACTTCAGCGCCATAGTTACTTACGTTCTTATTTCGGTGGTACTTTCATTTATCGGCCGGCCGCTGGTTCGCTGGTTAACAGGCATTCATTATAAAAAAATAAAAATCCCGAAAGGCTGGGCGGCTTTTTTAACACTGATTGCCTTGTGGGTGGTTTTTATAGCTTTTTTCAGGTTTATCATTCCGCTTTTGATAAACGAGGTTCAAACCCTTTCGCAAATCGATTTGGAAGCGCTGATCAATTCCATTGGCGAACCTGTTACACGGCTTTTGGAATTTACAGGGAAAAATTCGCTCTTGCTGGAAGATAAAACATTTATGGATGTGTTAACCGAACAGTTAACTTCGGAAATCGATGTTTCACAGCTTTCAAATATTTTTGGGCTTGTTGCAGGCACGCTGGGCGAATTGCTCATTGCTTTCTTTTCGGTTTCGTTTATTACTTTCTTTTTTTTGAAAGAAAAAGACATGTTCAGGGAAGGAATTTTATTGATTGTTCCTACCGAAATGGAAGAAAAAGTGGGACACATTATGAATTCAATCTCGCATTTGCTGCGCCGGTATTTTATTGGTTTGCTTTTCGAGGTGTTTATGGTCATGCTGCTTGACACGGTTGGGCTGACCATTGTGGGAATTGAATTCAATCATGCCGTGGTCATCGGCTTGTTTTGCGGAATGTTTAATGTAATCCCTTATTTGGGGCCGTGGATGGGAGCAGCCGTGGGTTTGCTCATCGGTGCCGCGCTCAACATTAATGCCGATTTTATGAGCCACACTCTTCCGTTGCTTGGTTTGATGGCCATTGTGTTTTTGTCGGTGCAGATTATCGATAATATTCTGTTTCAGCCTTTGATTTATTCCAGCAGTGTAAAGGCACACCCCCTCGAAATTTTCCTGGTAATTATGGCCGCCGGAAGTTTGGCCGGAATACTCGGGATGATTCTTGCCATTCCCGTGTACACCATTCTCAGGGTAGTAGCCAAAGAGTTTTTTGACAATTTGAAACTGGTACGAAAACTCACCGAAAACCTGGAAAAAGAGAAGCAAAGAAATCATTTGGAAAAAACTTAAAAAAACAGATTTTCTGAAAAGGTATTTTCCACAGGGTTTTTGCAAGGGGAGTGGTGAATTTTATTGAACCTCAGAATTGAGAATATGAGCCCAGTTTTATTAATGCAAACATTTGTTGATTTTGTTGCCGGTTTATTTTAAATTAATGTTCAATTCATTTGACAGAGAGCCTGATTTTAATTATCTTTTCTGGAACTTTTTATGTATTTCATGAAACCTTTGCAGGGGTAGTTTGTTAAAGCTTATGTTTTATTGAACAGGCCTTTGTTTTAATGCTAAACTGGACAGAATGAGAAAAATTTTTCGTGGAAGAACAGGTATAAAAAAAGTACCATTTCAGATTCTTCTTTTCATTTTACTTATTCCTTTTTTTAATGTAAAATTTGCCTATTCACAGGATGACACTTCGGCGGTTCCGGAGAGTGATACTGTTGCACAAATGGCCGCTGACTCGGCAACTGTTTTGGCTGACACAAGTTCGCAACATGCCGGGGCAGATAGTACCTCAACCGAACATGGCAATAATGAAGCAGTTGCCCAGCATGAAAGTCATGCCGTTTCCGACGGGCATTCCATTGATGAAATAAAAAGAGGAGAGCGTTTTTTTCGCGGATTGTTGCCTTTTGAAAGAGAACATCAGGCCTGTGTGTCCTGTCACAACATCAAACAGGTTGACACCTTAAACTGGAATCCTTCGGCACATGATATTGCCGTAAAATTTGCCAGTATGGATTTTGCTTCCTTTCAGCAGGCAGTTATGAATCCCGGTGGTATTAAAATGCAGGCTTCACATCAAAATTTTGATTTAAGTGAAGAGGACCTCCGCACCGTAAAATTATTTTTAGATAATATGGCAGTGGAGGGACCGGCAAAGCCAAAACCCAGTTATAATAACCTTATTCTTTTTCTGTTTCTTGGGCTTCTGATTACGTGGGCCATTGTTGAACTGATTTTTGTCAGAAAAATAAAACTGAAATTTATTCCGGTAATTATTCTGTTGGGAGCCTTTACCTGGCAGGTGAAAATGATTGTTACCGATGCCATTCGCTTGGGGCGTCAGGAAAGTTATGCCCCTGACCAGCCGGTAAAATTCTCACACAAAGTTCATGTGGGCGAAAACGGTATTGATTGTATGTACTGTCATACCACCGTTGAGCAGGGTAAATCGGCCGGAATTCCGGCAACAAATCTGTGTATGAACTGTCATATTATAATTCGCGAAGGAACCAACAGCGGGAAGTTTGAAATTGCCAAGGTTGTAAATGCAGCCGAAACCGGTGAGGCGATTGAATGGAACCGCATTCACAACCTCCCGGATCATGTGTTTTTTAGCCATGCCGTTCATGTTGGCTCGGCCAAACTCGACTGTGCCTCATGCCACGGGCCGGTGGAAGAAATGGACATCATGCGTCAGCACAGCGATCTCTCCATGGGATGGTGCATCAATTGCCACCGCGAAACACAGGTAAATTTTGAAGACAATGATTATTATGATCAATACATCAAATTACACGAAGATTTGAAGGCGGGAATCATCGATTCGGTTACCGCCGAACACATTGGCGCGAACGATTGTATGCGCTGTCATTATTAATACGGTAAAAACAAAAGTTGCTAAGTTCATACTATGGTAAAATATTGGAGAAGTTTAGACGAATTAAAAGATCCGGTAGCATTTAAAAAGAACGAGCTCAGGCTTGAAGCAGACACCAAACGAGCTCTGTTCAAAAAAGAGTCGGCCTCGTCGAGACGCGATTTTCTGAAAACATTTGGTTTTAGTATTGCGGCCGCGGCAGTTGTTGCCAGTTGTAAAAAACCAATCGACAAGGCAATTCCGTATTTGATTAAACCCGAAGAAGTTACTCCGGGAATGGCCAACTATTACGCATCCACCTATTTTGATGCCAATGAATATTGCAGCGTTTTGGTAAAAGTACGCGACGGCCGCCCTATCAAAATCGAGGGGAACAATTTATCATCTGTGTCTCAGCAGGGAACAAGTGCAAGGGTGCAGGCTTCCGTTCTGAACTTATACGACGATGCCCGCTTTAAAACGCCTTTAAAAGATGGACAAGCTTCTTCATGGAGTGAAGTTGATGCTGAAATTATACAAAAACTTACCGAGTTACGAAATGAAAACCGGAAAGTTGTTCTTTTGACTTCAACCATCATTTCCCCTTCAACCAAAAAAGTAATTGACGGTTTTCTTGAAACATATCCAAATGCCGAATGGCTGCAGTACGATGCGGTTTCGGCCACCGGAATTTTAAAGGCCAGCCAAATCAGTTTCGGAAAACGTATTATTCCCGACTACCGTTTTGAAAAAGCAAAGGTAATTGTGAGTTTTGGAGCCGATTTTTTGGGCACCTGGCTATCCCCTGTGGAATATTCAAAAGGATACACCGCTGGCAGAAGGGTTTTGGAAGCTTCGGACGAAATGAGCCGTCATTATCAGTTTGAAAGCGGAATGACTGTAACCGGCTCAAATGCCGATGTGCGTTTTCCGGTAAAACCTTCGGAAGAAGCGGTAATTATTGCCGATTTGTACAATCAATTGCGTTTGGCAAAGGGAATGGCTGAGGTTTCTGCACAAAAATCATCAGTCGATTTATCGGGTCTGGCAGAAGATTTACTGGAAAATGAAAGCAAATCGCTGGTGGTTTCCAGCAGTAATGATGTAAATGTGCAGGTAATTGTGAATGCCATTAATCATTTACTGGGAAATTACGGCTCCACTATTTTGTTGGAACAAACTTTAAATACCCGTCAGGGAGTGGATGATGAGTTTGAAAGCTTTCTTGCAGAATTGCATTCCGGGACCGTTTCCGGTGTATTGTGCTGGGGTGTAAACCCGGTATACAATCATCCGAAAGGAGAAGAGATAAAAACGGCCCTTGAAAATATTCCGTTATCGGTTTCTTTTTCCGACCGAAAAGATGAAACAACAGTGGCCTGCCGGTTTGTTTGTCCCGAACCTCATTATCTTGAATCGTGGAACGACGCGGAACCCAAAACCGGAGTTTACAGTCTGGCGCAACCCACTATTCAGAAATTATTCGACAGCCGGCAGCCACAGGAATCGCTGGCCAAATGGAGCGGCGAAGAGGCGCCCGATTTTTACGGATTTCTGAAGAAAAACTGGGAGAATGAAATTTTCAGGCAGCAAAATGAGTTCACCAATCCCCAAATGTTTTGGAACGACACCCTTCAGAAAGGGGTTTTTGAAATACAAAATCTGCCGGCAGAAGAAATAAGTTACACAGAGAATGGG